>JAYVHZ010000232.1:0-2417 GCA_043770645.1 Undibacterium sp.
TTGCCTTTCGTGCTCCGTCCCTATCGAAACCAAGTCGTTCCACAAAAGACCACTCGCCTGCCACTGAGCTTGGTCAATGCGATTGCGTAATAAAAAATCTTCGAATTGAATTTGATTGATCAATGGTACCGCCAAATAAGACGTGAATTAATTTAAGGTGGATTCAACTTCGAAGTGCCATCAGATGTTGACATGATTGTAGCTGTTTCATAAATACTTAGTGTTAGATTTTGAAGCCGAGGGTAGAGGCAATATCAGCGGCAATCAAATTCAACAATGAAAATCGTGAAACCCTAAGTGAAAAACTTAGGTAGGCTTAGGATGTTTAAATCTCATTCGTTTTTTTGAGAGGTACATCTTTGGACTCAAAAGTCATGGCCAAACGGTTTCCTAAACACTTGAGTTTCCGTTGATGAGCCACCAATTAGCAAAAGCAGACAAATCATTGTGAGTTGAATCGATTAATTTCAATTCGTCTCCGACGTTTGGACTACCGTTGATTTCCCTTAGTATCAACGCCTTGTGAATGGTTGATGGAACACCACGATGATAAGGCAGAAAGTCATCAACAAACACCACCGGATTGATCTCACACAGTGACTTCGCCTTTGGGCTGATTTCTCCATCTTCACCATTGGTCGCGATCACAGCCCTAATTGGGAAACCTTCGTTGACCAAATTTTCCAATCTATTTTGCTGAAATCGCGATTCAATCGCACTAACGCAAATCAAATCAAACCCTGCTTCCTTTAAGCTTTTGCAAGCATCTACCGCACCGGAAATAGCGGGAATCGTACCCCAGAATTGTTCGTCAAAAAAACTTCGGAAATGTTGCAGCTCCTGTCCTGTCAATTGGCGAACTGACCAGCGATCGATTGGCCAATAAGCATCCTCATCTTTGACTTCAGGCATAACTTGAAATGCACGAAACCATGCCTGCCGATACGCTGCATGGTAGTCAAGTAGAACACCGTCCGCATCTAACGCGATGATTGGTTTTGGCATATTTTGCTCTAAATTTCATTGATCAATAAACGCAACTGATTCTCCGCAGCTGCATCAAATCCAGTTAATGATTGTGTTCGGACCAAATTTTTTAGGAAAGGTTTGAAGAGAAAAGATTTATCATCGATTGCAATCCATTTTACCCATGGCTCTTCTGAAAATCGTATCCATGTCAAAATTTCTGTATGGCGTTGATATCCATTCACTTCAAATAATTCAGGAAAATCACGCCAACAAGGAGTCACGCCGATTACTCGTTGCGCGATGTCCATTGAAAACAAAGTCCGTAATTCTCGAAGCGATCTTGATTCTCTCCAAGTACTACTAATCACAATTTTGATTTGAGGATAGTCTCTCAAAACGTTTTCAAGTTTCGGCAGAAAACAAAACAACTTCGCATCATCGAAACATGGCTCTGGATGCAGAACACCATCGAAGTCAAGGAAAAGTATCATGTGAAAAAGTATTTAACACGGCAGGAGAAAATTAATTTTAGCAGTAACGTTACAAGATTAAGAATTCACTTAAACATATAGAAATGGTCGCTCAAATCCGAGTAATTGGGATTTGAACGAAAGGGGGCAATCTAATCGAGTGAGCTCCTTCGCTTTCGAGTAACAACAAAGTAGAAATTAGGAGCTATCTACGAAACTAGGGGAAAGTTCATAATAATTTGGTGCATCGTTCTAGGATATAAAAAAATCTCCTTGGACTCCTCGTGGGAAATTTTCAGAGGCGTTTAAATTAATAAGTGAACTCGTTCGAATTCCTAACAATCTGATTTTTTTATCCAATGGTAGCCGTTTTAGACATTCTCTTGCTGCGGCGCGTATGTCCTCTGCATTGGCGGTTGGGTTGGGTAACGTAATATCTCGGGTTGCAATTGTAAAGTCTAGATATCGAATTTTCACACCGATAGTCTTGCTAATGTATCCTTTTCGATTTAGGTCTAATGCGATTCGATCACATAGTTCAGAAAATATTCTTGATAGTTGCAAACGATCTGAAACTGCATGCAGGTCATGTTCGAAAGTCGTCTCTCTGCTTATACACTTAGGTTCTGAATTAGTGATAACTTCCCGGCTATCAATGCCCTGAGCAACTTGACTTAACCATGTCCCATAGTTTTGACCAAACGTGACTTGAAGTAAATTCAAATTCACTTTTGCTAAATCACCAACAGTATGTATGCCAATTTCGGCGAGACGTTCTGTAGATTTTGGTCCAATACCATTGACCTTTTTGACTGCGAGAGGCCAAATTCGAGTTGGCATATCAGTGATAGAAAGTATCGTTAGCCCATCGGGCTTTTCGAGATCTGAACCAATTTTGGCTAAGAGTTTGTTGGGTGCGATACAAATGGAACAAGTCAAACCGGTGGCGGCGAATACAGCATTTTTAATTTTTTTTGC
>JAYVHZ010000233.1:0-9406 GCA_043770645.1 Undibacterium sp.
TTCGTTTTTGGTATGTCTCATTTTGGACTGAGTGGGAAGCCAGATGTCCGTATCGGGAAGCTTAAGCAGATAGTTATACGTTGGAAAAAAGGCGTATAAAACAGGAATGTAATATTTTCATTTAAGTTATAATATTTGAAATTCGAACATCCTAGAGTAAATGCATTTATTGAAAATTTTGAATTTCAAATGAATTGAGCCACTGCCGTCTGACTACTTTCACATTCCCTTTATGCGATTTCTGCGACCATCCTACATTCTTCCTTTGTCCTGCTTGGTATTCAGTGGCTGCCTTCAAACCGCGCCAGTGGCTAAAGCGCCGATTGGCTTAACGCCAGAAAATCCGATCGCACAGCAGACCTCAATAGCCTTAGCGCAGGCGCAACGGGAAAAATTGATAACGCAGGCCGCAACCATAACGGCGCCGAGATTATGGTTTGCTGGTTTTGGTTTTCATTCTGACTCCGGGGCCTTTCGGGGCGATGTCTTGTTAACCCAGAGCCGTTTGCGTGAGAAGTATCCGCAAACTTTATCCTTTGTATTTGATAATGCTTTGCAAAAGGAAAAAATCGAAACACCGTTTGCGCATTTGGGTAGTCTGACCGAGACAGTGAAAACGATTGCTGACCAGACCAAAAAAGGTGATGTCGTGACATTAATGTTGTCTACGCACGGTTTTACCAAGTTACTCGCGACACAGATTGGTGGGCGTGATTACGCGCATATTTTGGACTACCATTTGGCGACGGCATTGGCGCCATTAAAAGATACACCGACAGTTTTGATTATCTCTGCTTGTTATTCTGGCTCATTAATTCCTGCTCTGAAAAATGAGAATCGAATTATCATGACTGCAGCGGCAGAACAAAAAGTCTCTTACGGTTGTCAGCCATTGGCGAAGAATACTTTCTTTATCGATGCCTTATTTGGTGACAAACATGATGGAAAGTTGTCTTTAGTCGAAGAGTTTGAATTGACCAAAAAACGTATTTCAGCGCGAGAGACCGAATTGAAACTTAATCCCTCCGAGCCGCAGATTTTTATCGGTGAAAAAATGAAAGAACTGGCAGCAAAGCCTCAAAATGCTTGGTTTGTGGCAAATGCGAAAATTAATGTCAGTACCGCTGCCAAAACGGAATAGAAGTTTACTTTTTGGAATATAAAAATGGGCACCGGTAACGCGTGCCCATTTTCATATTTATGCCCTTACGGTTTTCGTTTACAAACCTTGGAAGGTGACAAAAGGTACGGTATTTATCAAAGGTAATTTGGCGACAGCCCAAGCCTGTATCCCTCCGCGATACCAATACAAATTGGTATAACCTAAAGTTTGCAGGCGCATCACCGTATTCACACTCAACCAGCATTCCACTGATGTACAAAATACCGCGATCGGTTGTGCCTTGTCGGGGGCGATTGTTTTCATCATCTTGTCGATTGCCAGCGAGATTTTTTTATCGCGAGCCTCATCGCTATAGGCGACACCGGCGTAATCAAATAAATAGGCGTTTGGCAAACTGGGATCAGGATTGTCGCTGATGTAGCGTGCGTCAATCAGCAGCAAATTGCCGCTTTTTATTTTCTCAACCAGAGCATCTGTCGTTAGGGTGTTGATCCCATTCAAATGCAAGGGGGTCGCAAAATGTATGCCGTCCTCCACCGAACGCAGTTGTGTAGGCGCGGGAATATGCCAATCCACGCTTTCTAAGATTTTGTACTGATCGCCTTCGGCTTTGAGCTTGGCTAATGCATTACGCGAGGCATTCGCATAGTTCTGATATTGCGGATCAAACATCTCATCATTTAAATGACTGATACGGCAGGGCATAGCCGCCCGATTCTGACAGTTTTTCAGTGCGATGCGCAAAGCAAGTTCGTTTGAACTTTGTTTTCCACTAAAGCCATAAGTACCACTGCTTGAAACAGCGAATGCCTTTTTTCCTTCGGTCTTCTGGTATTGTTCAAACGCCTTTTTGGCGGTGTCACTGAATTCGATTTTTTCTATTGGAACCACAGGAATTTGCGAACAGGCAATAAGGAGGAAGGCGGTGGGTATCAATTTGAGCAGTAAACTGAGTGCGTGTTTCATGGCGGTGTTGAAGTGAAGATGAAGAAAGTAAAGTTTATCATACGTCATGTCTTTAATTTAATAAACTTTACTTACATCATTCATTTTCTTCGTGGGCTCTTGATAATCCTTAAATCTGCACCGGCGTCTCATGGTGCTGCTTTTGCTGAGACAGGACGTCCATTTCATTGAAGCGCAATGCATTGCGCATTACCTCTCGAATAGCCAAGTTGAAAGGCTGGTTGACTACTTATCGTCGTATCCCTGTGCCGATTTGCAAATCCGAGAACCAATTGATAAAGCGCATCACATCGGCACCTTGATAAATTGCACCGTGTTGTGGGCACAGCATATCGATTTCTAGATCTTGCACGCGACGGCACCAATCTAATTTGGCCTCATTCGAGCCCATCCAGCGGCGATGAAATCCTTCGGCGTGGCGGATGTGGCGATCAAAATCTTTGACGAATAAATCGTCTTCTCCCGGCGGCAAAAGCGCGGCGCCAATGTCACCTGAAAACAGAATTTTTGCAGCGGGATCGTATAAATTGAAATTGCCGGAGGAGTGTAGGTAATGGGCTGGCACTGCTCGCAAGCGCAGGCGGCCTAATTGAATATCTAAGCCATCATCTGGTATGGATATAAAAGTTGTGGCGTTGCCGCCAAAGTGAGGAATGAACGAGCCCCACAGCCAACTCAGATAGCACTGTAAGTTAGGATTGAAATCTAACCATAAAGCGAGCGATGAAATGACATCTGGATCTTGATGTGAAGAGAATAAAGCTTGAATATTTCGCGCATCGAATTCAGTATTGATGGCGGAAAATACCTCGGGAAAAATTTCCATTCCACCCGGATCGGTCAAAATCGCTTTGTCACCTTGGATCACCAAATATTCATTGGTGTCGATCAGATAGTCAGGCTTTTCGGGATCGCGCGTGATAACAGCCCATTGATGATCGCCTTGTTCGAAAATGGTTTGATATTTTTTCATGAGGATCTGGTTGATTTGGTTAATTGTTTCAGATGAAAAATCGCTTGATTCATAATTTCTTCAATACGTCCTGCTACTTGCTGCATATCCGCTAGCATGCTGCCGCCATAGGCTGCCTCGATGCGTGCATTGTGTGACAGCATTGCACCCGAACTGCAGAGGTTGAGCGAACGACGAATTTCTTTTTCCAAGGTGTGCCATTCATGATCGGTGGCATCTTTTAACTCTTGGTAGGCGTTTTGCTTGTGCGTGTAGGCAGACTCAAACTGATGTGCGCCATTCGCATTTTTTTGCATGGTAGTCGTGATTGAGCGCAGGTTTTTTTCCAATTTACGTAAGTCAGCAATACGGCGAACCAGTTGAAAGATCATCAAACTGAGCTTGTCCATACTTTCTTCCATTTTTTGGCTGAATATTCGCAACTCCATGGCGACAACTTTAAAACCAGATGACTGCGCCCCAGCACGCTTGGCAACCAAAATCGCATTCATCGCTACCAGATTAATCTGATGAGAAATATCGACCACTTGTTTCAGGCCTTGATTAATCGCCACTGACTTGCTTAGATCTGAAGCTTGTTGATTGTCGTTCATCGGTGCTGACTCCGCAGGCTGCTGTTAAAGGTGAACTTGCACGATTCTTTTACAATGATTGTGCACTATTTGCCTTGTCTAAAATCAAGTCTGACGAATGTGTTGCATTTAAGCATCGTGAGTCCTTTCTATCCTGTTCGTATTACAAGAGCAAAATCGCCCGAAAATCATTGACATTAGTGAAGCTCGGACCGGTGACTAGCAATGTTCCTAACTGTTCAAAGAACCGATAAGCATCATTCTGTTGCAAACACTCGATTGCCGATATCGAGGCTAAGGTGGCGGATTGCAAACTTTCAGGTGTACAAATTGCGCCAGCGTTGTCCTCACTACCATCTTTGCCATCGGTATCTGCAGCCAAGGCATAAATCCCAGGATAAGCGCTGAGAGCTAAACACAGACCCAAAAGATATTCCGTATTGCGCCCACCACGTCCCTTACCAGTGAGGTTCACGGTAGTTTCTCCGCCAGAAAGAATCAGTATCGGTCGAGTCTTTTCATTGGTAGCAATACGTATCGCCAGCTCGGCATGAGCGCTCCCAAGTTCGCGGGCTTCTCCTTCGAGTCGATCCGACAAGATCTTGACACTGACGCCTTGTAATCGGGCCCAGTTGGCAGCAGCCTGTAAAGCATCATTCGCGTTGGCGATGATGTGAAAATGAGCCGTTGGCAATTGCTCAGACTTTGGCGTTTCGGCTGCTTCGCTGCGAAGATAGCGTAGCACCGAGTCGGAAATCGGAATCGTATAACGCTGCAAAATCGCCAATGCATCAGCGCAGGTGCTGTGGTCAGGCAAGGTCGGGCCGCTGGCAATAATATCCGCATCGTCGCCTGCCACATCGGAGATGATAAAGGTGTACACACGAGCTGGTGCACAAGCCAATCCCAAGCGTCCACCTTTGATGGCTGACAAGTGCTTGCGTACGCAATTGATCTCATGAATCCGAGCGCTACTACGGAGCAATGCGCGATTGATGGCCTGCTTGTCGTTCAAGCTAATTCCCGGCGCTGGCAAGCTCATCAAGGCTGAACCACCACCAGAAAGTAGGCAAACGACGGTATCGTCGGTGCGCAGATTTTGTACTGAGGCTAATAAATCCATTGCCGCTTGATGGCCAGCCTCATCAGGTACCGGATGCGCCGCCTCACGAACTTGAATGTGCTGACATGGCACGCTGTGACCATAAGGTACGATTACCATGCCGCTTAATTGAGATAAATCCGCTCCTGCCTCAAGTGCCCAATGTCGCTCCGCTGCCTGCGCCATGGCTGCGGCTGCTTTACCAGCACCTACCACGATGCAACGCTCGGCTTTAGGAAATGCGGGTAAATGCGGCGGCAAGCAACGACTGGCACTGACCGCTTCGATCGCCACGTCAAATAAGTCGCGTAGGAATGTTTCCGCTTGCTTTGCTGTCCAGTTTGCCATATCAGTTTGTAGCGCATCGGTCGAACCGCTAAAATACCAGCTTCAGCATAAAATGCCAGCGAAAATTTTTTATGATTATTCAGCCCAACTCTTTTAATTTCGATGCGATTGCGCCAGCGATGCAAAGTTATGTCGACAGAAAAATTCTGTCTGGCGTGTCGTCCGCGATTTTGTCGGGGCAAGATTTGGTGCATTTTCATGCGGCGGGTTGGGCGGATATTGAAAACCAAATTCCTTTGCGCCATGATCATTTATTCCGCGTATTTTCGAATACCAAACTTGTCACTTCCATGGCGATCATGCAGTTGATCGAACAAGGTAAATTGGGATTGGATGATGCTGTGGAAATCTATTTGCCACAACTTGGTAAGCGACAAGTTTTAATCCCAGGCGCAACTGACATCACTCAAACCGAAGCCGCCCGCTCTGCGATTACCGTGCGCCAATTATTAACGCATACCTCGGGTTTGAGTTATGGTTTGCTTGATCATGGCAGTACGATCTATAAAGCTTATGTCGAGCGTAAAGTGCTAAATGCGTTTGCGCCTTTATCCGAACTTATCAACATACTGGAAGAATTGCCGCTTAGTTTTCATCCGGGCGAGCGTTGGGAATACTCGATCGCGACTGACGTGTTGGCGCGCTTAGTCGAAGTGGTCAGCGGTGATAGTTTTGATGTGTATTTACATGCCCATATTTTGTCGCCCTTAGGCATGAACGATACCGGCTTCTGGGTTCCGCCGCACAAACATGATCGCCTCACCGCTTATTATGCAGGTAGCGATACGATGAACACCCTCAATCGTGATCTCAAGCGTTTAGAAAAGTCGCCTTATCCCGAGGCCTATTTCAAGCCGATTCCACGCTTCTCTGGTGGTGGTGGTCTGGTGTCGAGTATGCGCGATATGCTGGCATTGATGCGCAGCTTTTTGCCCGGTGGTCATGCGGTATTGAAACCAGAATCAATACAACTGATGATGCAAAATCATTTGCCCGCGGGTTGGGGCATTGCCTTTCCCGGCGTTGGCGATGTACCGGGTAAAGGCTTTGGTCTCGGTGGTGCAGTGACATTACGCCCGAGTCAAAATGATCCGGAGCATGCCGAGGGTGAATTTGAATGGGGTGGTTTGGCTGGCACCCATTGGTGGATTTCACCACGCCACAATATCGCGGGACTATTGATGACGCAACGCCAAATGGCGTTCTGGCATCCTTACTCGTTTGAGTTTAAAAAGTTGGCGTATGCGGCGATGACCAAGTAAATGATCAGTGACCAAGTAAACCGATACTGCCATTAACAGGTCCTTGCCATTTCGTTTAGCTATCTTGATTGCTAGTCGCCTCAGGATTCATCACTCTAAATTTGGTCGCATACGGGGCTTGTCGAAAACGGATAACGATGACATTTTTTTTCGGATCGTAACGCATAGGCCGCAAGCTCGTGGCGATTCTTGCCCAGATGAGACTGGTGATGCCAGCGATGCCTAATATGGGTAAGGCGAGCAGAGCACCTAATTCCGCAAAGTTCGAGAGACGGTAAGGGCCAACTAAGAGTGCTAGTGCGAAACCTGCACCGAGGTAGAAAATCGACCGAATCAAGATCATAACGGCGCTGTTTTCTAACAAACGATTAGCCCATTGTGTCTCTGCGGCATGTGCAGGGCAGATCAAGTAGCTTAGGTGCAAAACACCATTGTCTACCTTTAAGCCACCTCGCAAATGGGCTTGTTCTGCTTTGATCCTGCCGACCCGACTACTCGATTTCATTAAGGACTTGGTTGTGCCGCACTCAGGGCAGCACGCTGGCCAGGTTAAGTTAGGGAATTTTTCACCAATCGCGACACGGACAATTTGTGGCATATATGGCCTTAGAGCAAATAGCTAGGAGCGGGAGCCTCAATATAAACACAATTTGCGCTAGGCGCTGAGTTTTTATCAAGCTAGTTGCTTGCACAGGCATTCTGCTACCATTGTTATTTCCCTATTTCGAAGACCGCTTAGACCATGTCGCAAACCATATTGATCGTAGAAGATGAAGTCGCTATCGCTGAAAACTTATGTTACGCCTTAGCGACGGACGGTTTTGTTCCGCAGCATGTGAGTTTGGGGCAAGACGCCTTGGATTTGCTACAGACCTCAGTGACTTCAACTGCGCCTGCAAAAATCGCTTTAATCGTTTTGGATGTGGGTTTGCCAGATATGAATGGCTTTGAAGTTTGCCGACGATTGCGTCAATTTTGTCAGACGCCGGTGATATTTTTGACCGCGCGCAGCGATGAAATTGATCGCATTGTTGGCTTAGAGATTGGTGCAGATGACTATGTCACTAAGCCTTTTTCTCCTCGCGAATTGGTGGCTCGCGTACGTGCCGTGTTACGTCGGCAGCAAGCCCCACACTTACATTTTCCCAATATCGATGCCATACCGGAGCGAATTGAATTACGTGCGGACGAAGCGCGGATTCTGTATTTTGGTCAAACGCTATCCTTAACCCGCTACGAATATCTGTTATTGAAAACCTTGATAGAACGTCCGAATATTCTATTCTCACGCGCACAATTGATGGATCTGGTGTGGAGTAATGCGATCAATACCATGGACAGAACAGTCGACACGCACATCAAATCGATACGCGCCAAGTTAAAAGCGATCAATGATCAGGATGATCCAATCCAAACCCATCGTGGTATGGGTTATAGCTTTACGGCGGCATAAGATATGAAAATCGGCCTGCGGATTTTACTTGGCTATTTTTTGATTCTCGGTTTAGCCGCTTGGTTTGTCTTGAACGTATTTGTCGCAGAAGTCCGTCCCGGTGTGCGCGCCAGTCTTGAAGATACCTTGGTCGATACCGCACAACTATTGGCACAATTAGTAGCAGAAGATGTGAAGAATGGCGATCTACAACATGCCGCCTTATTACAGCGTATGCAAAATTATGCGGCGCGCAGTGTTGATGTAAAAATCAGCGGCGTGCGCAAAGCCAGTCTCGATTACCGCATCTACATTACGGATGCAAAAGGGATAGTGATCTTTGACACCGAACAAAAAGATGTCGGTAAAGATTTCTCGCGCTGGAATGATGTGTATCTGACTTTGCGCGGGCAGTACGGTGCCAGAAGTACTCGCACCGATCCGCTCGATGAAGATAGCGCCGTGATGCATGTGGCGGCACCGATACTTGATAACAATCAGGACGGACAAGCACGCAAAATTTTAGGCGTATTAACGGTTGCGAAAGCCACTTCGGCGATCCGTCCTTTCATTGAACGCAGTCAAAAAAAGATTTTGCAGCGTAGTTTCTGGTTGTTATTAGTGTCGCTATTAATCGGTATCGGTTTTTCTTGGTGGCTAAGTCGCTCATTGCAGCTATTACGCAATTACGCACAAGCCGTTGAGCGCGATGAAAAAGTCAGCCTGCCCGCATTGGGCAATAATGAAATCGGTGAACTCGGCCGAGCACTCGACAGCATGCGGCATAAGCTCGAAGGCAAAGAATATGTCGAGACCCTAATGCACACCTTAGCGCATGAATTAAAAAGCCCGATTGCCGCGATTCAAGGTTCGGCAGAACTACTCCGCGAAGACCCACCAGCAGCCGAACGCAGTAAATTTCTAAGCAATATCATCGAGCAAAATCAACGCCAAAAACAATTGATCGACAAACTCTTAGCCTTGATTAAAGTCGAGAAGCAACAGCAGCTAAGCCAAATTACGACCATCAAGATCGTCGATTTACTCGATCAAGTCTTACTCGATTTTAGCGACGCCATCGCTCGCAAAAACTTATGCATCCAATTTGATGTGCAAGCCCAAAACATACAAGGCGATCCACTCTTATTACGTCAAGCAATTGGCAATCTCATCGACAACGCCATCGCTTTCAGCCCGCATGGTGCGCAACTTCACTTACATCAACAAGTAGACGGCAACAGCCTTACTTTATTCATCGACGACCAAGGCAGCGGCATTCCCGCTTATGCCATCGACAAAATTTTTGAGCGCTTCTATTCACTACCCAGAGCTGATGCGGCGAAGAGCACGGGCTTGGGATTGCCGTTTGTGCGAGAGGTGATTAGTTTGCATGGTGGTGAGGTGAGTTTGGAGAATTTGATCGAAGGTGGAGTAAGAGTGAGCTTGCGCTTGCCGTTAGCGTAGACCGAGGCCTACTAAGCAGTCATGCCGGACTTGATCCGACGACTATTGGTGGAGGGCTAGAGCCAATTAGATGGAACAATATTGCGTGTGCTAATGGATTTTCGTAATGAACTTTGACTGTACTTTTTTTCGTTTTGGTTAAACCGCATTTTTGTACAGTATAA
>JAYVHZ010000234.1:0-9316 GCA_043770645.1 Undibacterium sp.
CGAAACGATGGCCGCAATCAAAAAGGAAGAAACAACGATGTAGTCTGGATGTATGACCTTGATACCGTAGTAGATCATCATCGGAATCGTCCCCGAAAACATCCACGCACCGATCAATGCACCGACCGAGGTCAAGATCAAAGAAGCCGGCATTGAAGTCGCCAATTTCTCAACGATCCCCGCTTCCATGTCCTTCCAACTAAGCCCATGCGCCAGCGCAATACAGCCGGTAATGGCGGCACTCAGCAGTAATAACACGGATACATTGAGATGATAAACACCCGCGCCAATCCCGAGCAGGAGAATAATGACCGCAAAAGGCGCAGCACTCCAAAAAAATGAGATGGGCTGTTTGACTTGGTTGTCACCCGAATCCTTAGTTTGCATACGCGATCTCCTTTTGTGAAATTCGTTCGATCACTACTTTGATCATTTTTATGAACGAATTATTTCACACAAGACGATTTTTGAACAGGAATTTTTACAAAGTGGTTTTTGTGGCGCGTTTGTTTTGAGTAAATTGGGTAGCACACAGAGGGAACTAGATAATTGATCCTTAGAATTTGTATCGTTTGGAGAAAGTACTTACGCAGCTTTGCAGTTGCTGGATAGGGGACAGTGAATTAGACGATTCCGCACGTAAGTTGCGGCTGGACGAAGTGAAGCCCAACATGGAACTTTCACTTTGTCTTTTTTTTGATTTGAAATGAGCACTACATTCATACGAATACGCATTTGCGATTCGGGCCGATGAAGCTTGATTACATGCGAACAGTAGATTTAGCAAACCAAGAAGGCGTGCACGTTGATGGGGGTTTATGATTTTTTATCTTGATGTGGTTTGGGTGTTTTTACCTCGATGCTTTAATTAGGGCTTACATCAAAGCTCTTTTTCTGCGCCATCGAATAACTGAATTCTCCCTCTGTATGATACTTCTCTTTAATCGAGGAAATCAGCGTATCGAACTCCTTTTGTGTGAATACAGCTTTTGTTTTGACACTTACTTGACCGTGTTGGATCGCATTGCCTTGTCCCGAAACAGTTACTTTGCACTCGTATGGTTTTAGTCCATCTACCTTGCATAATTCCACCGCCGTAATCACATCTTTCGTCACCAACTTGAGCTCAAGTTCAACCGGAAAATTAAAGTCTAGTCCTGATGAACGACTGAGCTCTACTTGCGGAAGAGCTTTGTTTTCTTGGTTGTCGTTTTTTTTATTGCATGCGGATACCAGGATTAACAAACATAGCAGGCATGCGGATTGAAAGTGATATGGTGAATTCATCTTGGGTGGCGCTCGATCTCAAAAACTCAATTCTAAAGAGTAGATATTTTACTACCAAAATAGATGGTCTACTTAAATTTTTTACATCACCGCTTCCATGAAACACTGACTCTCAGTCTGCATAGTTGTTCCATCGGCGCCACCATTTGACAACAACATTTTGGAAGCAAATTTTTTGACTTAAGCGCAAAAAAAACCAGTAGGTTGCGGCTGAACAAAGTGAAGCCCAACATCGAGCATTCACTTTGTCTTTTTGTTCTTCATTTGCAATCGTTCTTCCACAGTAAATAGCAAGACTCAAATTCCTCCCACTCTGAGCCATCATCATGTATCAATTCTTGATAGTTATCGATGATGTACTTGAGTAGCGAAGCAACTGTGGCACGCTGCAATTTCGAACAATAACAAAGAAACTTGTTTTCTTTACCGTTATACGAAAGATGAAAAATCAACTGCCCACCGTACCAACTAAATGAATCCACAGGAGTGGATAAGGCAAAGCGTGCGAGAGTCGGAAAAAAATAGGCAATCCCTTCTGGCAAGCATTCGCATAAAGGGTCATAACCAAGGTTTCCAACATCAGCAAGGCTCAAGGTTTCTCGTGTCCTAGATTTAAGAAGTGCATCGTGATCCATGCACTCAGGGTCACCATCTTCTACAGTAAACTTCTTGGGACGGATAACAGGTCCGAATACTGCGTCTATTTCTTCAAGCACCGATTGCTTGGTCATGATGATGCTCAACGTTGAAGATAAACGGCAACCAGCTTAGGGGAGATCCAGCGGCCAAACGGGGTAACTTTGACCGCAATGCTAGGGTTCAGCATGGGTTACCTTCAGTTGTGGCAACAGAAGGCATAGCTTCAAACACCCACAGATACTCGGACTGAAAGTCAAATAGGTAGGGCCGAATGTTGTCGAGTAGTATGCATGCCTCTGCCCAACTAATGGAAGTGGCTTCTTTCGTGGTGTTCGGAGTGCTAATGCCTGTTACAGGGCTGACATACTGGCCAACTTTATAAATCTCAAGTAAAGGTGATTTGAAGGTGGCGTTCTTCAATGTTGAATCGAAAGCGGGACTGCCGTTAATTGGAAAGATCAAAGTGTATTCTTCAATTGCAGGCTCTGCAGTCTTGAATGAAACACAAAGTGAGCCGCCATCTCGATATACGCCAAGATCGATTAACTGCGTGACGGTTCGCGGCATCATGACACCAAACGCTGAACTGAACGCCGGGCGGTCCGGAAAATTGGAAAGAAACAGCACCAATTACAACCATTCCGACTCAAGTGCAATGTTAAGCTCTGATTTTCCAAGATAGAATTCCTCCATTTGTGGGTAATGTTGCGTCTGGTTCGATTTTCAAAACCCAATAATTCTCGAATTCTTTACAGTCAAACTCCACACATTGAATGAATGACCGATACAAAGCTTCTCGTAAAGCGTTGTTACCATCAACAAAATATTTTTCCAAAATTTCGAAACAGTCTTTCACGGCCGAACTATCACCAACATTAATTCGATTCTGAGAGAATAGGCAAAAAGTCGTAACTTCCATTTGCAAATTTTTTGCTTTATTCAATTCCCAAGAAATCTCTGGAAAGCTGAATTTAAGTTCCTTAAGAAACTGACTTCTATGAAAATTTCGTCTAATAGAAGCGACGTTGTGCCCGATACTGTCGATTTCGAATTGTTCTACCAGCACTGCAAATTCTTCCAGCTGTTTATGCAAAGACGCTGCCGAATGAACATCCTCTTTTTCCACATGTAAATAATAGTCGGAGACATCCTGTTCCAGTTCAACGAATCCATAGCCATCTCTTACGAGCAATGTGCGTAATTGGGTCAATTGCAAAGCAGATTTACTGTGAAAAAAATAACCCCATAATCTGGGCCTGTTCAAGCTCCAGCATGAATCTAAGAAGTTGCCAGATTCCTCGAAAGATTTCGCAATTTCCTCGATGCTTTCTATATTGACCATGAGAAGCTTAAAGTTCGAAATGAGCTGCGGCTTTGGGCTAGCGCAGCCAGCTCAAAGACGTCCGATTGATGAAGGGGGCAGGGTAAAGGTTCGGAACCAACAGTTCGTTTTCGGGAGGAACAGAAACACGAGACACATTGCGTCCACGCTAGCTGGTACGACAAGCCAAGCTGCGACCAACACGGTAAATTGGCCGTCGTTCACAAAGAGAAAGATTCGGAATATGAAATTCAACGCATAGAGGCTCAACAGCGCTATGCGCGCCCAGTTCCGCCCGCGAGCGGTGTGTACCAGCAAAAATGCTGGCACAATAATCATTGCGCAAAGGTAGATGGCGTAAGCAGCGGAATACGGATTACTCCAGTTCGTGATACTACTCAGTTGCCCAATGCTTCCCAAAGCTCTAAACACGAGCAGAATCCATAGCAATGCGAGGGCAATGGTGACGAGTGACGGCCGCCGAGCGATTGAAGATCTTACTTCGATAATCGGCGCCCTTTGTACTTCATATGGATTGAGTTGGCTCATGCTTTCGTGGCTCTCCAATGCCGACCTAACTTGTGTAGAAGTCAAAAAGCCCGAAGTTAACATATTCTTGAATTTTCATCAACAAAGCTTTAAGCCTCTCAAAACCCACACCGCGTTTTTTGCGATTTTTTGTTATCCCTACCTAAAAAATGGTGCAACAAAGGGAACAAAAAACCTTACCGCAACGACCAATCTCAGCCTTGTTATTCTCGGCTATTAAAGTCCTAAACTAAGCCCTATATTTTTTGCATCGTTTCCCGATGCAAGAGAATCAGCATATTCAACGTCAATCCGGTGTTAGTTCCATTTGATTGATTAAGTTATTCATCCAGCTGCTGTTCATTAATCCACCAAAATGCAAAGTCCGAGAGATTCGTATGTAGCGAATGAGCGCAATCCAAATCATCGCCAGTATTTGGGCTCCCGTTTGTCTCGCGTAAAATGAGTGCTGCATGAATGTCGCTGGGAATGCCGCACAAATAAGGCAAAAAATCGTCTACGAATGCAACTGGTTGAAGGTAGCGTAGCGCTTGCGCCTTAGGACTACACCCACTCTCTTTACTTGAGGTAGCAATTACTCGCTCAATTGGGAATCCACAATTTCGAAGATTTTGAAGTCGCGCAGATTGAAAGCGCGAATCTATCGCGGATACGCAAACTAATTCAAAACCCGCAGCACACAATTCTTCACACGCTCGCACCGCGTTAGGCAACGCAGGAATGCTATTCCAGAAATTTTCGTCAAAGCTTGCGCGAAAATGTTCAAGTTCTTTGCCTTCCAGCCGATTCACTGCCCAACGATCTATCGCCCAGTATGCGTTCGCGTCACGCAGCACCGGCAACACTCCAAAAGCTCTTTCCCAAACCGTTCTATAACCAGCGTTGTAATCCAAAAGCACACCGTCTGCGTCAAGGGCAATAATGGGTTTAGAATGCTTGTCGAAGGTTTTCATCGTGGTTCCTTTGGTTTTCAATTCAAAGTTAGTGCAATTCACTTAGCAATACCACCGACAAAATCACGCAAGAAAAATTCGTACTTCAATTTCAGCTTGTCGCGCCAGTTCAACTGCATGCTTAGTGCCACGCGCCATGCCTGACTTGCCATAATCAGCATGAAAGGCGAACACCAAGTCGATACCAGTTTCTAGCATCCTGTCATTGAGCCCTTTCCACGGATCGTCTGGATAGCGTAGATGATCTTCCCCTGTTTTGTGCATGGCCTCGACACCGAAGCCAAGCTCCTTTGCTACGACGATTGCGATAGCATCAACACCTGGCGTGTCGCCCGTAACAATCACACTGCCAACTGGGAGTTGACTTAGTTCACGACGTAAAGCTTTGGCATCTGTCCACGTGGTTGATCCGGCAATCAATGCGCGCATAGCTTAGGGGACATCATTTAGTTGAACTATCTCTCTTCAAAATATGGCTTCATTCAATGCGCTATGGCGAGCGCATTTTCATACACTGTTAGATCTTCCTGCGAATAACAGCAGAACAAAACTTCTTCAATCTTTTCACATTCTTCCAACATGCTTTTGACTGTCCTAACGGCAATCGCAGCTGCTAGTTCTATTGGATAAGCGTAGATGCCCGTGCTAATGCTGGGAAACGCAATGCTACGAACGTCTCGTTGCGAGGCGATCTGAATCGCATTGCGGTAGCACGACGCTAAAAGCTCAGCTTCATCATGTTCTCCCCCACGCCAAACTGGGCCTACCGTGTGGATGATGTATTGTGCCGTTAAGCGATATGCCTTTGTTAGTTTCGCCTCACCTGTCTTGCAGCCACCTAATAAACGGCACTCGTGTACCAACTCTGGACCAGCGGCGCGATGAATCGCACCATCCACACCGCCGCCACCCAGCAATGAGGAATTCGCAGCGTTCACGATCACGTCGACTTTTAGTTTAGTGATGTCGCCACATACCGCACGTATCAGTATTGTCATAAACTTTCCTTCATTCGACTGATTTAGATTTCAATATTGTTGCGTAGCTGTTCTCGAACGTGCATCAATACAAAACCCAGCAAATTCAATCCATTCCATGTATTCGGATTCTCTGCCGCCGGGTCGTCTGCTGCTAGGCCAATACCCCAAATGCTATCGACTGGACTGGCTTCTACGAGGACGCGATCAGCTGTGTTTAACAGAAACTCACGCAACTTTAGATTCTGTGAAAATTTCGCATAGTTCGCAGCAACAACGATTTGCCAGCGATGTGCAAGCCAAGTGCTTTCTTCAAAATCTTTGATCTCTCTGCCCAAAGCTTTTGCAGCGCCGGGCGTGGTCGCAACTAGGATGCGTTGCAAAACATCATCGTCAGAAAACAAGCGCGCTTTCTCTGCCATCATGAAATGTTCCGCCGTTGGGTACTGCGTGCCATCGACTGCAAACGACGATTCAAACCATTGGCTGAAGCAACTCTTGGTGATCGTTCCATCTTTCGATGGACGATGTCCCCAGAAGTATAAATATTTCGCTTGTCCACCACGATTGATGTAATCGCAAAGTTCAGTGCATGAAGTGAAGCTCATAGGATTTCCAGATTAAATGTTAGTAGCCAATCTCGCTCTAACTTGCGCGAGTGTGACTTCATTCAGTAATTTTCCATTTTCGAAAACGCTCACAAATTCGCATTGATTGACCTCGTTCCAGCTCGCCTGATCTTTCAAGTAAAACTCACCTTGTGCGTCTTTATAAACAGCAACCAAACCCTTGGCAGAATTTTTCGTGCCATCACCAGTTTTAGGTGCTTTAAAGATTTCACGATCCTCTCCTGCGATTTTTGCGAAAGTCGCTTTGACTGCGTAACCATCGGTATCCCGCGTCACATATTGATAGGTGTAGCTGCCGACGCCAAATACGACATTGGTTGAAGCAAAGCCTTTGGCTTTGAGTCCAGCACAAATTGCCATCGCACGTTCAATCGTGATCGAGTCACCATAAATTAAGCCGACATGCGGGTCGAGCAGCTTATAGCCTTTGGCCGTTTCACTACCGCCAAACACGTCCCACAGACATTCAATCGCACCTTTGTATTCAGGCGAACCAACTGGCGCGTCAGCATCACCACAAATCATTTTGACAGGGCAACCGGTATCTGGACGGAAAACCACTTTGCCATCACGCGCCAAAATTTGTGCTTTCAATTTGACTGTGAAGTCGGTCATCACCTGCCAAAAATCCCAAGAGTCTGAAACGATGCTGACGATACCCGCAGGATAAATGTCTTGAATTAAACGACGGAAAGTTTCTAGCTCATTGTCCATACCACCAGCGCACATGACAGAGTGCTCGGTCGCTGCGACACTGCCACCAACCAACTCCAGATCACTATTCGCACCATAGTAGTCTTCTAAAAAATCAATCGCAGGAATGGTGTCGGTGCCGGTAAAACTCAATAAATGTGCAGCGCCACTCATTGCAGCGGCTTCGGCACCAAACATGCCACGGAAGCTAAAATCATGCGCCTGCCAATTCACGAATTCTGTGCTGCCGTCGGTTTCGAGTGCATACGATGTGAGGATCTTTTTATACTGATGCGCAGTGGTGGCACTGGTACACATACCCCAGACATTGGTCGAAAGTATGGTCTCCAAATAATTCGTTAGCCAGAAGAAGCGCTCGTCGGTATTGAAGATCACCAAGCATGGCACTCTTAATGGATAAACAGTGCCTTCTGGCAGCGCCATAATTTTGATCGGCAGATATCCAAGATCGTGCAGGTCAGCGATATGCTGTGTACCAACATTATTAGGACCAAGATAGTTGTTGATACGACGTTCAAAACGACGCAACACTTCTTCCTTCGGTTGCTTGAAGAAATCCTCTTCCCAGCTTTTAATCAAAAAACTCTTGATGAAATACTGCAAGCCAAAGAAAACGACATGATCTGTATATTCTCGACGTGTGGTTCTCGCAGTGAGATTGCTGAAGACGACTTCGGTATTGTCAGGGTATTGGCGACGATGATCGACTTTGTAACCATCAATGGCGGTAGCGGGATTCAGTTTCATTTTAATTTCCTTTATGCTGACTTGCTGGCTTAGACTGACATGTATTGCCAAATGTCTTTGACGTTTAAAAAATCGCTGGTGACTAAGTCTTTCAGACTATTGGTGGTGTACACCGCATCGATACCGCTTTCTAATAATTTGCTTTCTTGTGCCGTACCTTCGTAGTGCGATACGACTAGTACTATTTTCTGGCAGTTCTTGGTTTTCAATTTTTTGGCTAACTCGGTAAAGGTGCGACCGCCTGCGCAAATATCATCTACGATCACTGCGGTTTTTCCGCTTAAATCTTCGCAAAAAACCTCAGTGCCGATAATCGCACCATTGCGAACATCACGTAGTTTGTCAGCGCGGACAACCTCTATTCCGCCCAACTGACTCGCTAGCTCAAAAATCTTTTTGTTTGATCCCGCATCAGGAGAAACCAAGGTGAACTCTGTGCCAATTTCAGCCACGACATCTTTGATCAATTGGTGGTTCTTGATGATTTGCACTCTGTCGAGCAAAGCCACGACCACATCACTATGTGGATCAAACACCCGCACTTGGCGATAGTGCTGTTGATTGATCAAGTCGGCATACACTTTGGCGGACAGAGGCTCACCAGGATTACAAACACGATCTTGTCTCGCGCCTGGAAAGTAAGGGATCGTCAAATCAATTTCACTCGCACCATGACGACGCAGAGCATCCGTCAGCAACAAAAGTTGCATCATCGATTGATCACCGCTATAGCGAAATAGAATTTCAACATGACTGCTTGTAGGTGCTAAGACTTGCACGTGATGCTCACCACTACCAAACACAAACTGCTTGAAGGACTCAGCCTCTTGATGAACACCAGTCAAGAAATAGCGACGGCGAGCGTTTTCTGTATTCAGCATAATTTTTCCCTTTTTTACAAACGCCGAGAGTGTAGCTGTTTTAAAAATAAATTAAAAAAGATACATCAAAATTTTCTTGTTCAAATTTTAGTCTCGAAGTGGAATGATTATATGATACTTAGTTTAACAATGCAACTAAGTATTTTCTACCTTTGTGTTAAATGAGAAATAATAGGAATGACTGTATATGAATTATTTCGCTAAATTTATTGATCAATTCATGCGATACTTAAATTAAACGTGAAATTAAGAGTCAATATTTCTCAGCAAACTGAACCTAGTTGTACTTGGCGATACGAACCAAGAGAAAAGCAAGCGCACCAAATTGAATGGAGTTTTAAGTGAACCAAATTATCTGCACAGTCGATATCGTGCTGCTTACGCTACACGAAGGTGTTCTAAAAGTCGCGCTACTAAAGCGAGATAGAGAACCATTTAAAGGCGTCAACGCACTACCCGGCGGCTTCATTCACAGCAATGAAGATAGCGATGTACAAGAAGCTGCACTACGCGTACTCAAAGAAAAGACCAATATTGACGCACCGTATTTAGAACAACTCGCGAGCTTCTCAGGCCCGGCACGCGATCCGCGCGGATGGTCAGTCTCCATCGCTCACTA
>JAYVHZ010000235.1:0-8258 GCA_043770645.1 Undibacterium sp.
ATTCAGTCGGGTGGCGAGTGCCAAGTTGGTGTTGGGCTATCTACTCATTGTTCTCGGCGGCATGATACTTGTGGGTTTAGATAAGACACTAGAAATTTATGCTAATCAGTTGTTGCCTGATTGGGCGATTTCGCTTTGATGTGATTTGGTTTGTGAATCGGGTTTGAGATGGGGATGGCGGTTCTGATCCCTTCAATACTGTGAGCTCGGTATCAACCAACCCAGCGGCTGATCATATCGCGATCTAAATTTTATTTCTTGCCCAATAAAGTGTATCCCATCGCCCCATCCAAGGACTCTTGCACTACTTGGTATTTGAACTCATCTGTATGTTTAGTCATTAAAAAACCCCAACAGTTGGTGTCCAACTATTGGGGTTCAGATCATTTTTAATATTTATACATTTTAATGATGTACGCTGAAAATAAAGAGATAGCCGGACGTATTCTTCTTCCTTGATAGTCTATAATTTGAGCACAGTTTTACATGGGTCATGGCTTGTAATATGGCTACTTTTCTATTTGCAACTTGATTCATTTTATATCGGAGATTTTCAATGAAAAATCGCATATCTTTATTGCATACGACTTTAACGATGAGTTTTATGAGTCTCTTAAGTGCTACTTTATTGACAGCATGTGGTGGCGGAGGCAGTGATACTGCTTCCTCCGTTCCTGTACAGATGGTTACTACTGATCCTGTTATTCCAGGCGCTCCCATGATTTCAGGTACTGTTACGGGTTTCGGAAGTTTGATCGTCGATGGCACACGCCTAAATAACCATAATGTTATTGCGCATGTTGTAAAAGAAGGTGGAAAGATCGAGGATGTTGAGCTTAAGTTAGGACAGCGCGTTGAAGCGCAGCATGATGGTAATTTATTAGCCACAAAAATTCGCGTGTTTAGCACAATTGAAGGTATGGTTCAGGCCGTTGATGTTGCAGCAGGTTCTCTTAAAGTTTTAGGGCAGACAGTGAGTGTCAATACCAATGCATCATTAGGCCCAGTAACTGTCTTTGAAAGTCCTTATACACAACTATCAGATATTAAATTTAAAGATAATGTCGAGGTTCATGCTTTGGTGAAGTTGGATGCTGCCGGCAAAATAACCATGCAAGCAACTCGTGTACAAAAACGTGAGTTGGAAGCTCACGATAGGATACATGGCATCGTGTCGTCCTTATCGACTTCAGCACGTACATTTAAAATAGGTGAATTACTCATTGACTATACAGATGCCAAAATTTTGCCAGAAAAAGCAATTTTAGCTAATGGTGTTGAAGTCAGAGTTTCACTTGTGGCGACGACAGAAGTCACAGCTAATGGTGCCGCTATTAAAGCGAAAGAAGTAACCATCATTGGCCGTAAAGCAGAGAGTGAAGGTAAACAAGTAGAGTTGGGTGGATCGATTTCTGTACTTGATACTGCGGGTAAAAAAATTACACTTAATGGCATCGTGGTCGACTTATCTGCCGCTACTTATAATCAGCCAGGAAAAAGTATTACAGATTTAAAAGTAGGAGCTTATATCGTAGTAAAAGGAATATACACAAGTGATTCAAACCTCAAAGCAAGTACTATCGTTCTTCGCGGTGTAGCTGAAGATAAGGATAAAGATAAAGATAAATCTATTGAGTTGCACGGCAGTATTCTTAACTTTATTTCCATTGCCGACTTCACAGTTCGCGATGTCGCTGTTGATGCAAGTGCTGCCATAATCGATCCAGTTTCCTGTAAAGGCATCGTCTTGGCCAATAATGTCCAAGTTGAGATTTTAGGAAGTCTCACAGGAACAGGCAAAGTAAAAGCAGTTAGTGTGAAATGTGAAAAGCAAAAAGAAGCCGAATCAATCATCGGGCGTCACGGTGTCGTTAGTAAAGTTGATTCTACCGCCAAGACTTTTACGCTCACATCAGGGAAAGAGTTGATTCCCGTGAAGTGGAGTGCAAGCACACAATTTATTCGTGTAACAGGCGCTACATTAGAAGGTAAAACGATAACAGTAGAAGGAACCATCGTTGCTGGAGTTATCAATGCGCAAAAAATTGTTTTGGCGCAGAAGTAAATCGACAAACATGGATTAAATGTCTTTATTATCAAGTCCAATAACAGAAAAACTTGGATAGCATAATCATAAAAATCATCTAAACTTCTATTAAAATAGCGTTTGCGCTATGGGTAGGGTTTAGATGATTTTTAGTTTCTACGTTTTATACTCAAGCTTCAGTCCCCTCATCAAGCACTTCTTTGATCTAAATCTTTCTATCGTCATTTCATTGCCTTTTCCACCGTCTTACGGAGAATGCTGCTGTGTCAATTTCGCACCAAGTCCCGGTGTCGTCTTCAGTCACGTCGTGCGGGTGCAACCCGCGCGGTATATCGGTCGGTCAACAATACACATTGGATAGGCGGCGCGGGTTGCACCCGCCCAAGAGTAATCAATTGTTACCTGATTGGGCGATTTTGCTTCGATGTGACTTGGAGTAGATGCTATCCCCATTTTTTCGTGATCGCATATGATGAATTAGAAATTTTCGGTTTTGAAAAAGATGTTGGTTATATCTTGTCTTTACATGTTCGGCTGAATGCAATTTTCACGGACGTGGAAAAAACTGTTTCGTATTCGACTTGCTCACAGCGTTTTTTTGGAGCACAAATCCAATTTACTCAGGCAATTCAATCTGCATCTTTTGTCGATTTGGGTAAACCTAGTTTTTAGTGTGTATAACCGTTTGCAACGCATTCCCATGCGGGTTTGAAAAGAGTTGAAACAAATTGCTTTATTTTTGATGTCCGGTTATCTTTTCAACTTGTAAAATTAAATCACATTAGGCCTCCCGATGAGCCCACGCAATTCTTACTACCTCAAATTGGCTTGTTGGATTGTCGCGTCGCTAACCGCGGTAGCGGTTGTTCAAAGTGATGTTGTTATTGCAATCGTGACGATGACCGCTTGTGTTCTTCTCGGTAGTCGGTTCTTACGCCGCTTGGATTGCCCGCGTTGTGGTTCTTCGATTGCGTTGTACAGTTCAGCCGCAGGTCTTCCTTTGTCTCATTGTTCTGTCTGTGAGCTTGATTTACGGCTTCCGTTCAAAGGAAAACCATATGACCAAGCTTAACCATCTATTCCAGTGGACGCCTGCCGGCGCTGCGGACCCAACACCTTATGCAGGCGTTTCTAAACGTTCGCTCTGAGCTTGTCTATTTGTAGTTTTTACCGGCATGATTGATGGTTGAGATGGGCTATACTTAAGTAAACTTTTTCAAGAAAGAGGAACCGGTATGATTAAGCCAGAATTTCCGGCCAATGAAGCAGAGAGACTTCATGCCTTAAGAACACTCCAAATCCTCGATACGTCTCATGAAGAACGATTTGATCGCGTCACTCGGATGGCTAAGCGCATGTTTGGCGTTGAAATTTCGCTGGTTAGCCTTGTTGATGAAGATAGACAGTGGTTTAAATCCTCGCAAGGTTTGGATGCATCTGAGACCCCACGCGAAATATCATTCTGTGGCCATGCCATTAACCAGGACGGTCTATTCATTATTCCCAATGCGATTGAGGATGTGCGTTTTTCTGATAATCCTCTGGTTATCGAAGCACCTAATATCCGTTTTTATGCGGGTTACCCGCTAAAGCTGAGACAGGGTATAAACCTAGGAACATTATGTTTAATTGACTCGAAGCCAAAGCATCTGAATGAAGAGGATAAGCAGCTATTAAATGACTTGGGAGCCATGATTGAGCAAGAAATCAGATCAATCCAATTGGCAACACTAGATGAATTAACCTTGATATCTAATCGGAGAGGATTTTTGACCTTGGCTGAACACAGCCAAAAGGTCTGCCGACGCAAGAAAATTCCGATATCAGTTATTTTATTTGATCTTAATCAATTTAAACCGATCAATGATAAGTTCGGGCATCATGAAGGTGATTTTGCATTAAAGAAGTTTGCAGAAGTGATGCGCAGCGTGTTCCGTGAGAGCGATGTAATTGGCAGATTGGGTGGGGATGAATTTGTTGTCATGCTGACAGACGCCAGCGATGAACAAATTGCGATCATTCTGGATCGATTTAAAACAGAAATCGACACAATGAATAAGGTAATCAACAAACCTTACCTTATAGAATACAGTGCCGGTGTGGCGTGCTTCTCTTATGATAACGAGCAATCGTTAGAAGAAATGGTGGCGGAGGCTGATGCCGCAATGTACGAAAAAAAGAAAGGCAGGGTGCGTTAGAGCATGCAGACCTTATTCGTAGCGGCTCTGCGAGGGAATTAAATTAACGAGTAAGGCTAGATTGTGATCGCGAAGCGATCCACAATCTGAACCGTTTGTTGGACGAACCCGTGTTAATCGCGGGTTTTTTTTCGCGCGTTTGGTATGGAAATATTTTTTGATTCGCAGGCATTTTTGATGCCACATACTGATGATGTGGCGGCTTGCGATTAGGTCTGATTCACCATTGAGGCGATACATGGTTGTGCTTGATTTGATGCCATTGTTTTGCGGCTTCTTTTACTGCATATATGCGTCCAATTTTGTGCAAATCACAGCCATGTAGGCCGGGTGCACGCTAAATACAGCGCGGTATGCTCGGTTAATACCGTAGATGAATTCAGATCTGTCGAAGATTTGAGTGTAAAATAGACAATTTCAATTGTCTTAATTTTTTCGATATGCATGCAAACCAATCATTGTCGCTCACTCAGTTGTTGGCGGCTTGCTGTCTATGTCTGTTTCCAATTTTTTCCCTTGCATCGGTCGATCTGACTGCAGCGTTGCCGGTGGATCCTAGTGTCAAAATTGGACAGCTTAAGAACGGATTAACTTACTACATCAAAAAAAACGCAAACCCGAAGCAAAGAGTCGAATTGCGCCTCGTTGTTAAGTTTGGTTCGATCCATGAGAAAGATGATCAGCAAGGCGCCGCTCACACAATTGAACATCTCGCTTTTAAGAATTCAAAAAATTTCAAAAACGAAAGCTTGCGGCCAAGTTTAGAGAGAATAGGACTGCAGTTTGGACGCGACCTAAATGCCTATACCGAACATGAATTAACTCGCTATGAAATGTCATTGCCAAGTTCAAAAAAAGAACATGTGCAGATTGGCTTGGCAGCTTTAGCCGATATCGCAGGACATGTCGAGATACGTGTCGATGATATTGCAGTCGAAGAGGCTATCATTTTGGAAGAACAGCGGCTTAGAAATAACTTAGAACTGAGGAAAACTTTCGCAACTTATGATCTGACCTTGCGAGGAACAAAGTATCCATCTCGTTCGCCAATTGGCGTGGAGGCCATACGTAAAAATTTCACCGCACCGATGTTACAGCAACTGTATCGGCAGATGTATAGGCCAGATCAAATGGCATTGATAGCGGTTGGCGATATTGATCCGTTGGTCATCGAAAAAGCAATTCAGAAATTGTTTTCTGGGTTTCAGAATCCGCCTCAAAGCGCGGAACAGTTGACGCGAGAATTACCTGAATTTCGTGAATCCAATTTAATGATTTTCGCTGATCCGCAGCAAAGTACACACCGATTAGAGTTGACTTATCAAGTACAAAATCTTGCTCCACCTCAAACGATAGGCGAATTCCGCCAAGGCTTGGTTCGGGCGCTTTATTGGGATTTGCTGGATGATAGGCTAAGTACCTATAGTCCGCTCTTTACCCGTGCGGCTGCGTTGAATTCGAATTTATCTAGAACAAAGAAACGACGCGCGATTGTCTTTGAGTATCCTAAACCGGTTGATGCAGTAGGTACGGCTTCGGCTGCAAAAGCGGCGATTAGGGCCGTGATTGGACGACTACTACAAGTGCAGCAATATGGTTTTTTAGAATCAGAATTAGACGACAGGCGTAAAGTCAAGCTCAATTCATTCGAGCAATCGTATCTTGAACGAGATAAGTTTAATTCAGATTCTTTCGTCGATGGTTATGTCAATCATTTTTCTTTTGGCGCGAATCTCACAAGCACAGCGCAGTATTGGGATTTAATGCAGCCACTCTATTCAAGCATTACTTTGCAAGAGTTGAATGATTATGCGAAACCCCAGTTGCTGCCTGATAGTAAACCGCAGATTCTTTATATCGCACCAAAAAGTGACGAAGAATGGCTACCCTCGAAAGAAATTATCCTAGCCGCGATTGCGGATGCACAAACACAAAAAGTTGAGCAGCTTGTAGCGAGATCGGGAATTAAGTCTTTGTTAAAGACACCCCCAACATCGGCTGGAAAGATTGTTTCAGAAACGAATAATGTGATCTACGGAACGACAGAATTTAGCTTGTCAAACGGCGTCACGGTCGTCATTAAGAAAACGGATTTTACGAACAATAAAATTAGTATGTTCCATCAATCTCCGGGAGGTAGTTCCAAAGCGGCGGTCAATCAATTGTTAAGTACTACTTATGCTCCGAGCTTAACCGGATCAATGGGGTTTGATGATCTTTCACCACGCGCGGTGCAAGAATTTTTGGAACCGAAAGCAGTGGCTTTGGGGATCAATGTGACGCCTTATGTCGAAACCATATCTGGAAATAGTTCAACGGTCGACTTGGAAACTTTATTGCAGTGGAACTATCAGCGATTGGTGAACTCATCAAGAAGCAAAGCGCTTTTTTCTGCTGGTTTAGATGATATCAAGCGAAATTTGTTGGCAGCGATTGAGCGTCCAGAGATGATTATTCTTGATCAGTTCACTAGGCTGGCTTACGATAACAATCCGCGTGCTGTGTTTATTCCACCGTTCGATGAGGTCGAATCTCTCAACATGGATAAGGTGATTGCGAGTTTTGACCAATTGCACCAGAATTTTTCGGGCAGCTATTTTGTATTTGTTGGCAATGTTGATGTCGATACGATGCGCCCCTTGCTGCGTAAGTATCTGGCGAATCTGCCGGGCAAGGGACAAGCAGATCAGATTCAGCCAGACTATCCTCTGCCTAAACGCGGCATCCTTAAGAAAGAAATCTTTGTCGGCAAAGATGACAAAGCTTCAGTTCGAGTTGCTTTCAATGGTCCCTTTAGCTACACCGAAGAAGAAGGTCTGCGATTCACACTGCTGACAGATATTTTGCGTTTGAGATTGACACAATCCTTGCGTGAAGAGCGTCAATTAATTTATGCCAGTGGTATTGCTAGCCAATTGTTGCCCATCGTCGGGGGGCGATATCAGTTGCACTTTGTCTTGCCATGTAAGGCCGAGCAGACTGATGCGGTCGTGAGTGCATTATTTCAAGAGATTCAACGTTTGCAAAAAGAACCGCCTTCAATGGCAGAGCTCAATCAGGTAAAAAAGGCTTGGACACAGCTACATAAAGAGCGCCTGCAGGATGATGATTACTGGGCAAGGCAATTGCTTGAATCGAAGTTATATACGCCAACTGCGCGATTATTATTCACTCCGGAGAAATTACTGAAGACGATCTCTCCAGAGTCAATACGAGTGGCGGCGAATCACTATTTAGATCAAGAAAATTATATTCAATTGATCGCTAAGCCAGAGAATCTAGCAATTACAGAACAGCCTGAGATTCAGGCATACAAGAAAATTACGCCGCGTGATCTTGGACTTGCGCAACTCAAGGATGCATTACTGCAGACAGTGAGGCTCGGTAGTAATTTAACGAAGTTACTCCACAAAGGAAATAACGTTCATTTCTACGCCGATAGTTCTTCCGAAGCTGCAGGTTTTCAAAAATTGAAAGATGGAATTCAGCATTTGAAAGTGAGCGCTTGTCTTCATGATGCTAAACAGAGTCAACTTGAACTTATGCGGAATTTAATGACGCGTCTTGATTTGGTAAAGTTACCGACAAACATCGATCAGACCGAGAATAAATCGATTCCCAATGAAAAAAAGGCACTTTACTATCAATCAATCAGCAAAAGTCTTGATGTGATTAGCGTCGTAAGAAAGCAGCTAAGTCAATGTGAATTGAATGGTCAGTAATAACTACGCGGCAGATATGACAAGAGAAGCGAGGTTAGCCATGTAGGGCGGGTGAAACCCGCGCGGTATATCGGTCAATCAAACTATACACATTGGTTAGGCGGCGCGGGTTGCACCCGCCCTACAAGACTGGTGAATTTATCGGCAGACATTGAATTGAATGGTCAGTAATAGCTACGCGGCAGATACGACCAGAGAAGCGAGGTTAGCCATGTAGGGCGGGTGAAACCCGCGCGGTATATCGGTCAATCAAACTATACACATTGGTTAGGCGGCGCGGGTTGCACCCGC
>JAYVHZ010000236.1:0-6015 GCA_043770645.1 Undibacterium sp.
CTTGTGGCTCTATCATAGCCTGGCAGTCTTGCAAAACCTCGGTCAACGACATCGCTTCTTGCGAAATGGTGACACGACCTGACTCTATCATCGCCAAATCGAGGATCTCGTTGATCAGTTTGAGCAAATACCATCCTGCCTGCAAAATCTGGTCGATCGATTGTTTCTGCGAGCTACTTGGTGCTGGCGTCTCCGATGCCATCAATTGCGCAAATCCTAGTATCGCATTGAGTGGGGTACGCAACTCGTGACTCATGCTCGATAAAAATTCTGATTTGGCCAAATTGGCTTTGTCGGCAGCGGCGATCGCCACATTCAGCTCGATATTGGTCTCTTGCAAGGCCATTTCAGATTGCTTACGGTCAGTGACATCGCGTGCCGCCGCAAAAACACCTTTTAAATTTCGGTCTCTATCATAAAAGGTCGTCGCGTTGTAGGACACCACCGTTTGTTTGCCATCTTTAGCGTGTGCAGTTAGTTCAAAATCAGTCACTTTGCCTTCTTGCATGACGCGTGTAATCGCCGTTTGTGCACGCTCTGGCTCGGTAAAATAATCTTTACACGGCGAACCGATTAATTCCTCGCGAGTACGGCCAGTCAGTCTCTCCATCTGTTGATTGACGTCGCTGATCAAACCATCAGGATCAGTGGTCATCAGTGCGTCGATATTAGACTCGATCAGTGAACGCGTATAGGACTGCAGATCACGTAGATGTTGATCAGTGATGGCTTGGGTCGCCTCGATATGTTTACGGGCGCTGTTGTCGATACCGATCAAGAGATAGCCGATGATTTTTCCATCGGCATCGCGCAATGCCGTCACCGACACGTTAGCGGGAAAACGACTGCCATCTTTGCGTACATAAGTGAGGTCATAAATATCTTCAATCCCACGTGACGCTTTGTACACCAAGGCTTCAAAACCAGGGGTAATCTGTACGCCCATTTCCACACTAAGTTTTTCTGCGCGAAGGATTATCTCTTGCCGATCTGAAATATCCGCTGGGCTAATTTTGTCCAATACGTCGATCGATTTGTAACCTAACATACGCTCGGCACCGACATTAAAAATCTGAATCACACCTTGTGCATCGGTGGCGATACTGGAGAAATTGACACTATTAAAAATAGCGTCTTGTAAGGCGCCCTTTTTTAACAAGGGTTGTTGTTGTTCAAAGAAAGAATACTCTTTAACCAAGTGCTGATGGATGTTTCTTTGTATCCAGGCTGAAATGAGTGCAATGGCGATCAACAGCGAAACGATGAGAAAGGCAATTTGACTAAGTCGTGCTAATTCATCGGACTGCTGCTGATGCACGTCGTCTTGATTTTGACGCTCTAATTCCAAGACTAGCCTACGAATATCCGCTGATAACGCTATCCCTTTCTCAAACTTTGCTTCAGTCGCTGCAAAGCCGCTTAATTTGAAAGTCTTTTCAGTATCAATTAACACGTTGATTCTTTGTTCAACGATGCCATCAATATTATCCACATCAGCGCGTTTTGACGCATTGCTCTTAAAGAGCTCTTGTAAGTTTGCTCGATCTCGTGCAATTTCCAATATGATTGCATCTCTTTGCAACAGGACTGAGGGCTCTTGATTGAGAAAAAACGCCCACTGACGATTAACGGCTTTGTCCAAATTGGAACGCAAGCTCTCTAAAGCCAGAGTTGATTGGTGAGCTTGTTCGATTTTATGAATGGATGTCGATGAAAGTCGAGCATTATTCCAAGCGATAGCGCCAACGATCAACAGCAGCACCATGCAAAGTTCGAAGGCTATGAGAGTCTTGCGTTTGAAATTAGTGCCCAAATTCATGTTAAGTAGTTCGGTCATGCGTTTTACCTGAAAAAACAATTTCTATTGAATAGGGTTAGCGTTGATGTACGTCAGACAGCAATCGTTTGACTTCTTTTCTGACGACGGCATAGCATTCGCACACTTGTTTCTCTAAACCCTGACGATTCAAAACGGTAATGTGTCCACGCCGATAACTGATGATGCCCTGTACTTGCAATCGACCAGCTGCTTCGGTCACGCCCTCACGCCGCACCCCTAACATGCTGGCGATTAATTCTTGTGTCATGGTGAGCTCGTTACTGGTGGAACGATCTAAGGTGAGTAACAGCCATCGACACAATTGTTGTTCAACGCTGTGATGTCGGTTACAAACCGAGGTCTGTGACATTTGTGTAATTAGTGCTTGCGTGTAGCGCAACAAAAGGCGCATCACGGCGCCTGCTCTTTGAAATTCTTCCAGCAGCACAGCGGCCTTGACCCGGTACGCAAACCCGGCTGTTTGTATGACGGCGCGACTCGGGGTGGTATCCCCACCCATCAGTAAATTGACTCCCAGCACACCTTCATTACCGATCCCAGCGATCTCAGAAGAACCACCGTTTTCTAAAAGATAGTGCAAGGAAATAATTGCCGTGGTTGGAAAATAGGCATGACTCAGCTTGCCGCCGGATTCATGCAATACATCACCCAGACGCAATTGAACTAATTCTAAGTGTGGCAACAGGCGGTTAAATTCCACTTCTGGAAGTGCTGCCAATAAATGATTCTGGCTAGGCGAACTAGCGGGCAAATTGGTTTTTAGGATGGTCGTTCGCGGACACGCGCTGTTGACGGCTAGACTGGACATAGGCGATTCACATTTCCAGTCTGATTAAATAGGCGACTATCGCCATAAAGCTGAATAAGATTCAGAGGGTCACGCATCCTTTGCAAACAGAGCTAGGAATACGCAGGCTTGAAGGTAACACACTCGCTAACTTCCAGCGTACTTTAATTGATCCCCGCCATTTCGTATGTGGGTTAGCGCACAGACCGACTTTAGCTTGATCGCCAAAGTAGCGTTTGGATTTTACATTGACATAAATCCTTGCGACTTATGCCCATAGTTATGCTGGCAATAAGCCTGACATCTGCACTTTGAGCGCATGACTTCCAAGGCACATACAAAAATTGCGCAACGACATTGACATGCAATCTCACTTACGTTCAACCAACAAAATAGGACAAAAAATGACTATTCAATCGTACTTCTCTAAGCCATCTACGTGGCTACCATCTTGGCTTTCCTCTTGGCTTTCTATTTTGGTCGTGGCGGCTATCAGCACCGCTTGCGGCGGTAGCGGCGATCAAGGACGCGAACCCATATTAGGTTTGCCATCGGCAAATTTAGTCGCACTCAATGTGTCGCCACTCAGCAGCTCAATTCAAATCGGTGGTATGCAGCAATATGTTGCAACAGCCTCGTTTGCTGACGGGAGTTCAAAAGTCGTCACCAGCGAAAGTACCTGGACATCAAGCACGCCAGCCAATGCCAGTATCTCGACCAGCGGTGCGGCGCAAGGATTATCAGCGGGCACCGTCACCATCAGCGCCAAGTATGCCGATAAAACCGCGACCGCGAGTCTGATAGTCCTTCCAGTGGTCTTGCAGTCGATTGCCGTGACACCCGCAAATCCAAGTATACCGATGGGAAGTCAGCAGATTTTCAAAGCAATCGGTACTTACTCTAATGGTTCTAGCGCTGACATTACGGCGATTTCAACTTTTAGCGCAAGCAATCCGAGCATTGCGAGTATATCGACCAGTGGCACTGCCAAAGGTCTGTTGGTAGGCGTAACGCCTATCGTTGCTAGTTCGGGTGGTATGAGTGGCACTACGAATCTGACAGTTACCCCAGCGGTATTACAGCAACTGGCACTCTCTCCATTGAATCCTAGTTTGCAAGTTGGTGCCACACAAGCCATGGTCGTGACTGCGACCTATACCGATGGTACGACATTAGTAGTCACTAATAGCAGCACCTTCACCTCAGGTACACCTACGATCGCAACAGTCGTGAGTAGTACGGGAATCGTGAGAGCGGTCAGTACAGGTACGAGTGTGATCAGCGCCAACTACAATGGCATGACCGTAAATACGACAGTGACCGTGACACCAGCACTTTTATTATCAATTGCTGTCACGCCAGCCAATGCTAGCATCCTGATCGGCGCAACCCAAAGCTTCATTGCCACTGGCACATACAGCGATGGCTCGACAGCAACTATCAGCAGTACCGTTGCTTGGACCTCTGCGGATATCAGCAAAGCGACCATCTTATCTAGTGGCGTCGCCACAGGATTGGCAGTTGGGACGACTACGATGACTGCGAGTCTGAATGGAAGAACTGGCAGTGCGAATTTAACGGTTACCCAACCAACGACTTTACTGTCTATTTCAGTCTCACCACCGACCTCCAGTATCTTGGCTAACAATTCCCAAGCCTATACCGCGACTGCGAGTTATTCGAATGGAAGCCAAGTTGATGTCACGAACCTAGTTAGCTGGACTTCAAGCAACACGGCGGTTGCGACCATCATGCAAACTGGCATCGCGACAGGCTTAACTTCTGGCTCCAGTACCATTAACGCCAGCTATCAAACCAAAGCAAGTAACGCACAACTTACGGTAACAACACCACCGACATTAACTTCCGTCACGGTGACACCAGCCAGCAATACCGTCGTGGTCGGCAGCACCAAAAATTTTACAGCAACTGCACTTTACTCCGATAACACGACGGTCAATGTCAGCAACCTCGCCACTTGGAGCTCAAATCAAGGACTGATTGCCACCGTCAATCAAAACGGTTTGGCGACGGGTGTGAGTGAAGGATTGGCGACTATCAACGCGAACTTCAATGGTCGTACTGGCACTGCTCAATTGACTGTCACACCGGCTCTAGCGATCGTGTCTATCGCGGTGAGTCCGCTCAATCCAAGTGCGACAGTTGGCGCAACTCAGCAGTTCACAGCGACTGCGACTTACAACGACTTGAGCACCGCCAATGTGAGCAATACCGTGGTCTGGAGCTCTGCAAATCCATTGGTAGCAACCGTCAGCAACTCTGCACCTAAAGGTTTAGCATCAGCCTTAAGTACCGGTGTAACTGCGATCAGTGCCACTCAAGGTCTGATCAGTGGCAGTACGAATTTCAATGTCACAGCCGCCTTGGTCACTGGCATCAATTTGGGTGCAGCAGACACTTTTGCTGTATTAGCAGGCAATTCAATTACGAATAATTCGGGTGGCTTAACCTTAGTAACTGGCGATGTTGGATCACCTTCACAATCGGTCGATCCAGTACAAACGGCAGGTTATACCAACTACAAGTCAGGTGCGATTTTAGCCAGCGCTTTAGCCGATGTTCAAGTTGCTATCGCGGACGCGCAATCCCGTACTTGCGATGTCAATTCCGCTTCTGGCATTAATTTAGGTGGTTTGACCTTGCCGCCTGGCGTGTATTGTTATGCAGGCGCGATTACGATTACTGGCACATTTAATATGAATGGTCCTGGACTGTATATTTTTAGAACTAGTTCGACGTTAAATAGTTCGGCTAATTCTATTGTTGCCTTAATTGGTGGCGCATCGGCTTCCAATGTATTTTGGGTACCCACTGCGCCGACCACCTTAGGTGCCAACAGTGCTTTTATCGGCACCGTCATGACCACCTCAGCCGCGATCACCATGGGTGATATGGCGACTTTACAAAATGGTCGTGTCTTATCGGCTAGTGCAGTGACGCTGAGAAATAACGTCATATCCAAGTAAGCCTAAGCATTGATCTAATTAACAATCCACAGTGGATGCCAGCATAAAACTGGTTTTCACTGTCACCGGAGAATTACATGAAACAGAATAAAACAGTCAGCCTGCTTAGCCTTTTGAGTTGTGCCTTGTTGTTGAGCACCAATGCGCAAGCACAGTCAATTTACCAAGATAGTCAAACCAAAGAATGGGCGAAATCCGCTTGGTACATCGGTGCGGGAATCGGTCAAACACGGACTTCAATCGATGATCAACGCTTGATCCGTAGCTTGATGGATAATGGCGCAAGTGCAGTTCAATTTTCTAGCGACGAGCGCGATATCGGTTACAAACTCTATTTGGGTAAACAGTTGAATGAAAACTTTGCGCTAGAAGGTGGCTATTTTAATCTTGGAAAATCCAGT
>JAYVHZ010000237.1:0-4060 GCA_043770645.1 Undibacterium sp.
TGTTAAATTTATGGGCGAGACAGCGAAAATTCTAAGTCCTGAAAAGACGATCTTGATGCCAGATTTGGATGCGACTTGTTCTTTGGATCTTGGTTGTGATCCTGATGAGTTTGCGGCATTTTGTGATGCGCATCCTGATCGTACGGTGGTGGTGTATGCGAATACCAGTGCCGCGGTGAAGGCACGTGCAGATTGGATGGTGACGTCTAGTGTGGGCTTGGATATCGTTGCGCATCTGCATGCGCAGGGGAAGAAAATTCTTTGGGCGCCAGATAAGCACTTGGGAGGCTACATTCAAAAACAAACTGGTGCTGATATGTTGTTGTGGCAAGGCTCATGCCTAGTGCACGATGAATTTAAAGGAATTGAATTAGAGATTCTGAAGGAGTCTCACCCTACAGCGAAAATTCTGGTACATCCAGAGTCGCCTGCTGCGGTTGTGGCTTTGGCAGATGTGGTTGGATCTACATCGCAACTAATCAATGCGGCAAAAACCATGGATGCGCAGGAATTTATCGTGGCGACTGATAATGGCATTTTGCATAAAATGCAGATGGCTGCACCGGGTAAAAAATTTATTGTGGCACCAACGGCTGGCAATAGTGCGACATGTAAGAGTTGTGCACATTGTCCTTGGATGGCGATGAATGGTTTGCGTAATCTTCTGCATGTGCTTGAAACCGGTGAGAATCAAATTCAAGTTGATTCTGTGATTGGGCAACAAGCAAAGCGTTCAATTGATCGCATGTTGGATTTTGCTGCGGCGCGAAAAACTAATGTGATACCGAGTGGTGATTTAGCACGCGATGCGAAATTATTTTCTGGTATTGGCCCAGCTTAAGGATGGCTATGAATCTTCAAAATACAAATCTACAAAATGCTTTTGCGCCATTCGATATCGATCTTTTGAATGCTTTAAATGCTAATGTGCAGTTAGCCTTGGCAGAGGACGTAGGTAGTGGTGACCTGACCGGCGAGTTAGTGCCTGCAGAAGCGGTGGCGGTCGCGCATGTCGTGGTGCGAGAAGATGCGGTTTTGTGTGGTGCGCCTTGGTTTGATGCAGTGATGTTTGCGTTGGATGAGACCATGCGAATTGATTGGCAGTACGCAGAAGGGGGGCTTATGAAAGCAAATTCTGTGGTGTGTAAAATTCATGCGCCAGCACGGAGTTTATTGACTGCAGAGCGTAGCGCATTAAACTTCTTGCAGTTGTTGTCGGGTGTTGCGACGGTCACACGCCGCTATGTCGATTTGATCGAAGGTACATCGGCTGCGATTCTTGATACGCGCAAAACATTGCCAAGTATGCGCTTGGCGCAAAAGTACGCGGTGCGCGTTGGTGGTGGAAAAAATCAGCGCTTGGCTTTGTATGATGGAATTCTCATTAAAGAAAATCATATTGCCGCAGCTGGTGGTATCGTGAATGCATTAGCTTGTGCCGGTGACGTGATTGCCAATCACGACCGTCAAATTACAGTGCAAATTGAAGTGGAATCTTTGGATGAGCTGCAGCAAGCCTTAAACGCTGGCGCGAATTCGATTTTGCTGGATAACTTTGATGTGGCAATGATGTGTCAGGCTGTCGTTATTAATCAAGGTCGAGCATTGTTAGAAGCCTCTGGCGGCGTGGATTTGACAACTGTTCGAGCAATTGCAGAAACTGGGGTGGATCGTATTTCAATTGGGAGTTTGACCAAAGATCTGAAAGCAGTTGATTTTTCATTGCGGATTCAGGCTTGAGTGTAAATGGCTAGTCCAAATTTTGCGCTGGCAAATGCAAACGGCTCGCAGTGTAAGCGAGCCGTAGGGTGTGACAGTAAATTGAGTTAAACGATTGCCTTCGGCATCTTGATCAGTGCAAATGAGCTGGATTAAGACGTGTTATGTAATGCGTGTCATTTTCTCAGCCACATAGTTCTTATGTTCTACTGGCGGTGCGACTAATTTAACAATGGCAAATGAGACATTGTCGCCTTGAGATTGCGCCCGTTCACGGGCTTTTTTGATGAGTAATTCAGAAGCTTGGCGTGGCGTACTCGCTCCTACCGCAACTGACAACTCGATGTCAGCAAAATAATGCCATAAGCCGTCAGAGCACAATAAAAAGGAGTCGCCAGGGCCGAGATCATCTTTTTCGCCATAGCTCACATAGGGAATGGCATTCTTTGAGCCGAGCACATTTACCAGCACGTTAGACATCTTATGATTTTTTGCTTCTTCTGAAGTAATGATGCCTTCATCAACTAAACGCTCAACATAAGAGTGATCTTTTGTTCTTTCCGCATAGTTTGGCCCTTCAAAACGATACAGACGAGAGTCACCTACATGCGCCCAGATGGCTTTATCGGGGGAAATGACGACTGCGGCGAACGTGCTATGTGGTTCTTTTTCTGAGGAAACGGCAGATAATTTGATGACAGTGTGGGCTTCATGGACGATGGCTTCCAGCATCTTCTTGATATCATTGCCTGGAAAAAATTCGTCTAACAACATTTTGGCTGAGCGGATGACTTGTTCAGCAGCGATGGCTCCACCACTTTTGCCGCCCATGCCATCGGCTACCACCGCCATCATGTGGCCAGGGGCGTGAGGAGCGGCGAAAAGGGCTACGCGGTCTTGTTGTTCTTTACGATCACCGATATGTTGAGCGGTGCCTGCTTCGATCTTATATTGGCTCATACGTTGTGGTAGATTACACTAGTCGGAAATTCCGAATTCTTTTTAATTAAACTCGTTGCATTTTACTCGTTCTTAACGCCTATGGACCATACAAATCAAATTCGAATGCGCATTTGTGAACTAGAAGTTGAACATCGCGATCTCGATTCCGTGATTGAGGCAATTATTAAAGACCCAAATCACGATGAATTGCAGTTACGTCGGCTAAAAAAGCGTAAATTGCAGTTAAAGGATTATATCGCGCTACTAAAAATGCAGCTATCCCCAGATATTCCTGCTTGATACCGCTTAGCGCCGAGATAGCCTGTTTTTCTCCGAGTGTATCCAAAGTGTATTTTTAGATAATATGTCTTGTTTTTTTTTGTTGTATTTGATCGCATTCTATTTTGACTGAACATAATTTAACCTCGAATGACACTGGTATTCATGATCCAGAAGTAGAAAAAATCTTTGGTGATACTGGCTTGCTCAGCGCTTCCATCCCAGGTTATCGCTCGCGCCAAGCACAAATTGAGATGGCAAAGGCAATTGCGCAGGCGATCGTCGGACAGAAAACTTTGTTAGCAGAAGCTGGAACGGGTACAGGCAAAACCTTTGCGTATTTGATTCCCGCATTGTTGTGGGGGGGCAAAGTGATTGTCTCCACTGGCACTAAAAATCTCCAAGATCAATTGTACTTGCGGGATATTCCCACCATTAAAAAGGTATTGAAAGCACCAGTTTCGGTTGCGTTATTGAAGGGGCGTGCCAATTATCTTTGCCATTTTCATTTGGAACGAACTCTGCAAAATGGACGTTTGACTTCGCGTGAGGATGTTGGCTATTTGCGTGATATTTCGCGTTTCATTAAAACGACGAATAGTGGTGATAAGGCTGAATTAGCGCGAGTTCCTGAAACCGCGCCGGTGTGGAGTTTGGTTACGTCTACTAAAGACAACTGCCTGGGTTCTGAATGTCAGTATTACCAAGACTGCTTTGTGATGAAGGCGCGCAAAGAGGCACAGCAGGCTGATGTAGTGGTGGTCAATCATCATTTGTTTTTTGCCGATTTGGCTCTAAAAGATACCGGGATCGCAGAACTCCTGCCATCGGCGAATACCGTCATTTTTGATGAGGCACATCAGTTGCCGGAGACAGCAACGCTATTTTTTGGCGATGCAATTTCAACCTCGCAAATTTTAGAATTGTGTAGAGACACCCTGGCTGAAGGTTTGTCACATGCGCGTGATGGTGCAGAGTGGGCGAAAATAGTGGCACCCGTCGAGCGTGCCGCACGTGATCTGCGTCTGGCTTTTCCGCAAGATTCGATACGATTGTCGCTGCAGCAAATTGCGCCTTCTAGTGAATTTTTCCCCCATTTAGAAACTTTGAAAGATTGCTT
>JAYVHZ010000238.1:0-7872 GCA_043770645.1 Undibacterium sp.
TTCCATTTGGGATTGGTAAACGAGTGCGTCAACAGGATTTTTTGAAGTATTTTCAGGTCGTACAAAATCTGCACACACCAATTGCGATTCATGATTTGCGCATCAGTCCGGCTGCCACTGAGCTCAATAAACTCTATCAAGGCATCGATCTTCGCTCGCTATTGGAAATTTCGGTACGGCTGCATGGCAATCAAATAAGGGTCATTAGTTTTGGCAAAGCAGGGCAGCGAAAAAACTGGACCCGTGAGAACATTTTATTTGGTAGCCATTTGGCGAATTTGATACAGCAAATTCTCAGTCTGGATGAATATAGAAAAACTCAAAGTCGACTAGAAAACAGAGTCGCTGAACGAACACAAGAACTGCAAGAACGAACGGAGTTATTGCGAACAGCACATCAAAATATCTTTATGCTCAGTGAGATCGGTCGCGAAATTACTTCTCAGCTCGACCGCGACAGTATCATTCAGACTTTGTATCTGCATGTACAAAAATTGATGCCGGCTGAGTTTTTGTCGGTAGGAATCTATAAAGCAGAGCAGGGGATGATCGATTTTCCATGTAACTTGTTCGAGGGAAAACGATTACTCCCGTATCACAGATATTTGCATGAGCCGGATCTGTTATCGGTTTGGTGCGTACAACACAAAAAAGCCATTTACATCAATGATGTTCTCGAAGACTATTTGCACTATATCGGGATCGACGGATTGGACAAGTTAGTGTCGAAAGACTCTTTTAGCGATATTGGTGAAGATTTCGCGCCCTTGTCGCTCATCTATGTCCCGCTGATCGTCAAGGACCGATTGCTGGGTTTGATCTCCATGCAAAGTCGACATCGAAATGCATTTGAACGTATGCATGTGGACATGCTAACGACTCTCGCCGCTTACACCGCCGTTGCCTTTGATAATGCTGATACTTATCAACAACTATCAACGGCGCAACAACTCTTAATGTCAAAGGAAAAGCTGGCGGCACTGGGAGCCTTGGTCGCTGGGATCGCACACGAAATCAACACGCCTTTGGGTAACTGTCTATTGACCGCCACCACCTTGAAGGAAAATTCGCAACAATTTGTCCAACAGTTTCAAGAAGGCAAAATAAAACGCTCTAGCTTCCAGCATTTCACAGCGGGACTTAGCGAGGCCAATGACATGATCATGCGCAATCTGATGAATGCCAGCGAATTAATTAGCAGCTTTAAGCAGGTATCGGTTGATCAAACCAGCCAACAGCGCCGTTCATTCAATCTGCTCAAAACCAGCCAAGAAATCGTGCGTACCATGCAAAGTCGGATTCATAAGCAAGGTCACCAACTACTTATCGAAATCCCCGAGTCGATTGAAATCGATGGTTATCCTGGACCTTATGGTCAAGTCATTACCAATTTCATCAATAACGCTCTGTTACACGGATTTGAAAATCGGCAGGTCGGGATGATGCAACTACGTGCCGAACGCAGCAACGCTACCCATATAAAGATTCACTTTAGTGACAACGGCAATGGCATACGCGCAGAGCATTTACGACGCGTCTTTGACCCATTTTTCACAACCGAGCTGGAGCACGGTGGCGGCGGCTTAGGTAACAATATTGTGCACAATATTGTTACCGACCTATTGGGCGGCAGCATCGTGGTCGAAAGCACGGTTGATGTCTGTACAAACATCAGCTTGTTGTTACCAATACGGGCGCCATAGTCACCTACGAGCAGTTTTCATACAAAGTCGCCAAAGTGGCGCAAGTAGCGTCAATTCGATATAGAAAAATTTGGCAAAAAAAACGCCTCCCAAGCTACTGAGAGGCGTGAAGTCCCACCAAGAAACTGTACAAATTAATTTTCTATTTAGAGCTGTCTACCTCCCCAAATATCAGGAATGGTAAGCAGACTCGCCGTGGCTAGTAATGTCCAAACCTTCGCGCTCTTCATCTTCAGGAACCCGCAAGCCGATTACGATATCAACCAATTTGTAGGCAATCACAGATACCACTGCTGACCACAAAATGGTGACGCCAACGGCTGTCGCCTGCGTCGTCACTTGACCTAGCATATTGTAAGGATCTGCTGACATCTTGTTGGCGACATAGTCGAAGATGCCTTGGCCACCCAATGCTGGCGAAGCGAATACGCCAGTCAGCAAAGCACCCAAAATACCGCCGACGCCATGCACACCAAACACGTCGAGAGAATCATCCGCGCCGAGCAAACGTTTCAAACCATTTACACCCCACAAACAAACGATGCCTGAAGCCAAGCCGATCATGAGACCACCCACAGGGCCGACAAATCCGCAAGCAGGCGTGATCGCCACTAAACCTGCGACAGCACCCGAAGCAGCGCCCAACATCGATGGTTTGCCTTTGCTCATCCATTCGCCAAAAACCCAAGAAACGGTGGCAGCAGCTGTCGCCAATAAGGTATTAAGGAATGCCAAGGCAGCGATATCATTTGCCTCGTAGGCGGAACCCGCATTGAAACCAAACCAGCCCACCCACAACAAAGACGCACCTATCATGGTCATTGTCAAAGAATGAGGAGCCATCGCTTCTTTACCGTAACCAACCCGTTTGCCAATCATGAACGCACCAACCAGACCAGCCACCGCAGCGTTGATGTGTACCACGGTACCACCGGCAAAATCTAACGCGCCCATTTGGAACAAGAAGCCTGCTTTTGCGGTTTCGGTTGCCAGAGTTGCTGCATCCTTAATCGCATCTGGGCCAGTCCAGAACCACACCATGTGAGCGATAGGCAAATAGCTGAAAGTGAACCAAATCACGATAAACGCCAAGACGGCTTTGAATTTAGCACGCTCGGCAAAAGCACCGATGATCAGACCACAAGTGATCGCTGCGAAGGTTGCTTGAAAGGCGGCGAAAACAAATTCTGGTAACACCACGCCTTTTGTAAATGTCGCGGCAGTAGTGAAGCTCGCTTGCACCGGGTCCCAGATACCTTGCAATAGGACACGGTCAAACTTACCAATAAAGCGTCCACCTTCTGTGAAAGCTAATGAGTAACCGTAAATACACCACAGTACGATAATCACGGAGAAGATCATGAAGACTTGTAACAATACCGAAAGCATGTTCTTGGCGCGTACCAAGCCGCCGTAGAATAATGCTAACCCTGGAATTGCCATCATCGTCACCAACAAAGTTGCCACTAGCATCCATGCGATATCGCCCTTATTTGCGGTTGGGGGCGTTGGCGGCGTTGCAGGTGCGGCTTCTGCACTAGCCGCAGGCGCCACGGCGGTGGCGTCAGCACTGACCATCGCTGGTGACACCACGCTTGCTGCTTCAACAGGGGAAGAAGCAACTACCGCTGGCACACTTGCGACCGTAGATACAACCGAACTTGCGACCGGTTCTGCACTTGCGGCGGTGGTTTGTGGACTAGCCCAACTTGCTTGCGTCATCGCGAAGACACACGCAACTGCGGCAAGAGATTTCATTAATTTATTCATGTTGTACGCTCGTCGATTAAAGTGCTTCGTTACCAGTTTCACCCGTACGGATACGGACGACCTGCTCTAAGGAATAGACGAAAATCTTGCCGTCGCCAATCTTGCCGGTGCGGGCTGCGCCCTCGATTGCTTCAATCGCGCGGTCAACGATGTTGTCTTCCACCGCAGCTTCGATTTTTGTCTTTGGTAAAAAATCGACGACATATTCAGCGCCACGATAAAGCTCGGTATGACCTTTCTGACGACCAAAGCCTTTAACTTCGGTCACAGTGATCCCTTGTACACCCAATTCAGAGAGTGCTTCCCGCACTTCATCTAACTTAAATGGTTTAATAATTGCCGTAATTAGTTTCATGATGGTCTCGGTGATGGTTTAATTCGGTCTAAGAAAATTTAGAAGGCCTTCACAGCGGACAAGATCAAACTGGTTTTGCCAGTGAATTTGCCTGCCGGTGTGATGTACAACTTATCGCCTGCGTTGGTACCGATGACGGCTAAGCTGAAATTAACGCCGGCCAATTCTTTGGTGACGCCGAGTTTCCAATCGTTATACGAGTAGGAAGTATTGTTTTTGACGGTTTGACGACCGTAATGCAGGTTGAGCGTGTAGCCTTCACCCATATCGAGGTTTGCGCCTAGATCAAGATAACCACTATTTTTGCTATTGACGAAGCCAAACAAATTTGTAAGTGAATGTGAGTATTTGATGTAAGCAGGACCACTGCTGATTTGTCCGTAGATTTCGGTGGTATTGGCGTCCGCAAAACCTGCAACATTTTTTAGCCCATTGCTTGGATATACATACGATAAAACACCGACGTCGTAGCTCACATCAGCGGTAATGGCACCGCGCTTACCAGCATACAAGTCAACCTCAACTTCGCCACTACCGCCAGCATCCTTAGTCCATTTAATCGTCGACAACCATGCTCCCGCATAAAAACCATGTGTGTTATTCACATAATCTGCGCCACCTTGCAGCGCTGGTTTCAGACGAGTTTGAGAGATACCACGATAGCGATAATCACTAACCGCACCTAAGTTAAAGCTAACTTCATGTTCTGGTTTTGTCTCTTGTGCGTAAGCATTGTTAGCCAACAACGCACTTGTGAAACAACTACACACCGCTGTACAGATTAGGATCTTTTTCATGGTATTCCCCTGGTTGATGGATTTTCAAATTGGATCGTTGTTACAGATTCTTGCTGTTTAACTTGGTATTAGCAGAACTCGTGCCAGCTTTATTGCAGTGCGCAAAAAATAGGCGTAAAAGTAGTAAGATAAGGTGAGTGGTTTGGGCGATTGACGAAATCGCTCTATAGAAAATGTCGATTGCGCAGTTAAAATGGGTTTATGGTCAATTTTCTGGCGACCATAAAAAAAGTAATTTATTTGAATCTATTTATATTAATATGTGAATATTCGCACCGAAATAGCGCAAATTTCTTGGCGGAAAATTTATAATGCACCGAAATTGCGCTTATTCAACATCAACTATAGGGAACTTTATGGAACCGAACCAATTTTTCAACGACATGCAAGCCAAAATGCAACAAGTACTAGAAAACTCTCCGGCGAAAGATATAGAGAAGAATGTCAAAGCGATGATGAGCCAGGGCTTCGCCAAGCTCGACTTGGTGACGCGTGAAGAGTTTGATATTCAAGCTCAGGTACTTGCCAAAACGCGTAGCAAATTAGAGGCACTGGAAGCCCGTGTAGTCGCTCTAGAATCGCAGCAACGTGGTGACTCGGCATCTTAATTTTCATAAACTAGTCACCTTTAGCGAAACAATCACGATGGCGCTCGCCGTTCTTAAAAGTCGTGCCTTAAGCGGCATGGATGCTCCCGAAGTCACAGTGGAGGTGCATCTAGCGAACGGCTTACCCGCTTTTACCATCGTCGGTTTGCCAGAAACCGAAGTCAAAGAATCTAAAGATCGGGTGCGCGCAGCCTTGCAAAATGCACGGTTCGATTTCCCGGCACAACGCATCACCGTTAATCTAGCTCCAGCAGATTTGCCGAAAGAATCAGGACGGTTTGATTTGCCGATCGCCTTGGGTATCCTCGCTGCATCAGGGCAAATCCCGGCTGATGCATTAGATCATTATGAGTTTGCTGGTGAGCTCTCGTTATCGGGAGAACTTCGACCTATCCGTGGCGCTCTCGCGATGACGTTCGCGATCTGCAAAAGCGCGCAGCGAGATCAAACACCGGCACGCGCCTTTATGCTGCCAAAAGCCAATGCCGAGGAAGCTGCTTTAGTCAGTGAAGCACGAATTTTCCCCGCCGAATCCTTATTACAAGTTTGTGCCCACTTCGCAGCGTCAGATCCCGACGCGAAAATTTCCCAACATCGCAGCAAGCCGCATAGCGAAGCTGCGCCCTACTTAAACTTCAGTGATGTCAAGGCACAGGCGCAAGCAAAACGTGCACTTGAGGTTGCTGCGGCCGGCAGTCACAGTGTGCTGCTGGTTGGTCCGCCCGGAACAGGGAAATCGATGTTGGCAAGCCGTTTTCCAGGTATTTTGCCCAGCATGACAGATCAAGAAGCCTTGGAATCGGCTGCGGTGCAATCCCTAAGCAATGGTTTTAGTCTGGCAAAATGGAAGCAACGCCCCTACAGAAATCCCCACCATACGGCGTCTGCTGTAGCCCTAGTTGGTGGTGGCGGAAACCCTCGTCCTGGAGAAATATCACTTGCACACCGAGGCGTTTTATTCCTTGACGAGCTCCCCGAGTTTGATCGTAAAGTCTTAGAGGTGTTACGTGAACCGCTAGAGTCGGGACAGATTCATATTTCCCGTGCGGCGAAGCAGGCCTGTTTTCCTGCCAGATTTCAATTAGTGGCGGCGATGAATCCTTGTCCATGCGGTTACTTTGGGCATAGCAATGGCAAGTGTCGCTGCACACCCGATGCTGTGATACGTTATCAGGGGAAAATTTCTGGCCCGCTACTTGATCGTATCGATATGCAAATTCTCGTGCAGGCATTGCCACACGAAGATCTATTTTCGCCTGCACAAGGGGAATCTAGCCAAGCAATTCAGGAGCGCGTCGAGGCTGCCTATTTACGCCAGCTCACTAGACAGGGCAAGCCAAACAATTTGCTCACCACCAAAGAAATCGAAGTGCATTGTCAAGCCGACGGCGCCACTGAACAGTTACTACGCAGTGCTATGCTAAAACTCAACTGGTCTGCACGCGCTTATCATCGCGTTTTAAAAGTCGCACGCAGCATTGCCGATTTGGCAAATAGCCCTACGGTCAAACAAGCGCATGTGGCGGAAGCGATACAGTATCGCCGCGCATTGCGTGAACATTAATCTACAGCAATAAGAGTTTCGCAATTTTTAAAAGTTTGGCTTACACTATTACCTAGCGGTAAGACCATATAAACTTATTGTTGTGTGTGTGTCGCCATAAATCAATATGAGTGTTTTCTTCCACTCTTCACACCGCGTAAGCTTAGTTTTTACTAAACGATTTACCCGCATTCTCATAGTTTTTCACGAAGTACGATGAACCACCTGTTTGGCTAGAGTCGGAAAGCGCTGAACACCGACCAGTTTTTTACAACATAAGTCGAGGTAACTAAATGAGTATCAAACGCAGAATTTGGGCACTTCCCATTATTGCCACCGTCATTTTTGGGGTTGGTATCGCCGCCAGTGTGTATTTTTCAACGTCCGCGATGGATTCCATTAAAACCACGGAAAGAATCGATTACCCAGTCTTAGATCGTTCAAAAAATATTCAAGCGGACGTTCAAGGCATCGTCGACGCTTTAAAACAAGCTGTGGGTGAAGACGACAAAAAAGGCATCGATGCGGTGGCGGAACGTGCTAAGAAAGTGAAAGAAAAGTTCAAAACCCTAGCAAGCCTGCCGGGTCAACAAGCACTCGGTGACAGACTCAATAAAGAGTTTGATGCCTACTATACACCTGCAGTTTCAGTCGCAAAAATTATGCTGGGTGTTGAGCAGGGAGATCCGCAAACGGCAATCGGGCAAATGCAGACATCACTCAAAGTTTTAGAGGATGATTTGAAGAAAACTGTCGATACTGCGCAGGCTCAATTTACTGCGGGCGTGGATCGAAGTGCAAACAATGTGAATCGTGTTTTGTGGACCGTTATCATTGCTGGCTTATTTGTTACCTTAGTTTTAGGTGTAGTCTCTTTCTTCATTATCCGTACCGTGTGGGCGCAACTCGGTGGCGAGCCTGAGTATGCACAAGAAATCGCCTCGGCTGTTGCTTCGGGCAACTTGACAATGCAGATCGAAGTTGAAAGTGGCGACACAAGTAGTCTGCTAGCGGCCTTAAGCGAAATGCAAAGCCGTTTGCAAAATATGGTTTCGGAGATTAAGACATCCGCGGAAACCATCAAGGTCGCCAGCGC
>JAYVHZ010000239.1:0-5070 GCA_043770645.1 Undibacterium sp.
TCGGTAAAACGCAACGATGATAGTTGAGCTCATAGACTTAAAAAAATAATTATAAGTAGGCACGTCATTTTTGCCATATTTGCCGACTAACAATTGGCAACTATCTGCTTAACCCAGCTAAACGCCCACACAAAATTTTTCAGATTTAGGCTTCTTTCATGTTTAAACAACTTAAGCAATCACTATTAGGTCGTTCAATGGATTTCAGCGTTGACGACGACAACAGTGGATTCGCTAAGAATTCGGCTCTGGCACAAGCGAATCAAACCGATGCAAACTCAGGCGAAAGCAAGTCGCCTGAAAGTATCTTGGATCAAATCGATAAAGAATGGAGCCTACAACAGGCCGCTTATGCCCGAGCCAAAGTCGAGCGCGATATGTTGATTGATGCGAACAGCCGCACTAATTTTGAACAAGATTTATTGCTCAAAGTCAGGAGTCGTCTGATGGCGGAAAAACAAGCGGAAAAATTGACTCAGCAGCGACTCGAAAGCGAACAACAAGCAATAGAAACAAGTGAAAAACGCGTCGCACTCGAACAACAAGCCGAACAAGCGGCATTGGCCAAATTAGCCCTAGAAAAGCAACTATTGCAAAGTGCGCAGCAACTTTTGGCAAGCGAAACCGCTACGAAAATTGCCGCAGAATCTCAACTAAAAGCAAGCCAACAAGCCCAACAAGCCGCAATTGAACGCTTACGTATCGACACGGAAGCACAGCAGACAGCGCTAGAAAAATTGCAAGCAGAAAAGGATTCACTACAAGCTTTGCAGAATAGTACAGTTGCGGAACAAGCAGCCTTAGAACAAGCACAACTGCGTCTAGCCGCAGAACAAGAACTTGCGCAAACCATCCGGCAAAAAACCGCAGCAGAAATCGCACTTCAAGACAAAATTCAAAAGAGAATTCAAGCAGACCTTGAATGCGAACGTATCGCCCGAGAACGACTGCAAGCAGAGCAAGCTGCCAGCCAAGAATTCATCCGACAAGAATCCTTAGAAAGTGAACAAATTCGCGTCAACAATGCAAAAGTGGAAGCGGAAAACGAATTACTAAAAGCAACAAAAATCAAAGTATCTCTCGAACGCGAAGCCAAGCTAAAAAGCACTGAGCGCTTACTTATAAGCCGCGTAGCAGAACAAAAATCTCAAGAGCGAATCGCCAGCGAGGCCGAGCTTAGCGCACTGATAAAAGAAAAATTACAAGCCGAGACGGAATTGATGGAATCTGCATTAGCACTATCAATCGCGGATGACGAGGCTGAACGATCAGCAAAAGAAAAAATAGAGTTGGAATTACTAGCAATACAAAAAGCAGAAGAACGAGCGATCGCCGAACATGAAGCGCTCAAGCACAGCCAACGCAAGTTGGCAGCTGAGGCAGATTTACTTGTCCAGGTCGAAGCCCGCCTGCACGCCGAACAAAGTGCAGAACAGGTTTCCGCACTACATTTAACCGCAGCCCTTGAGGCAGAACAACTTGCCCAAAAACGTTTAAAAACCGAGCATGACGCCTTAGCTGTCGTGAAACAATACCAGGCAAATGATAGTCTCGCATTGGAGGCGGAACATCGGCGCATAGCGCACGAAACAGCACTACTAGAATCAGCTCAAGAACTTGCCATTACCGAAGCCGAAGCAGAGAAGCTCGCACGTGAACGAGTCGCCGCCTCAATACAAGCGCAACAACTGGCACAGGCAAGACAGCAAGCAGAACTCAACTCCCAGCGTTTGCTAGAACAAAGACAATTAACTGAAAACGAATTAATCCATAGCACCAAAGCTCAACTCGCTTTGGAGACTGAAGCCGAAGAGACATTGCAAGTCCGTCTGCATCAGGAAAAACAAGTCGCATCACAATACGATGAACTACAACAATTAGTCGAGCGCCTCAATGTCATCAAGGAGCGCAAAACACAAGCAGAACAAGAGTTGGCAGCACTGACGCATGATCGTCAAGAACACGAACAGCAGATTCAAATATTAGAAATCGACCGTACTGCACTCGACGCAGAAGTAGTCAGCCTTAGTACGGACATCGAAACTCTCAATCAACTTGCCGAGCAAGAACGCTTGTTGCTCGCGCAGGCACATCAAAAAATCGCACAAGAAAAAGATTTATACGCCAAAGCCAAAGCGAAACTACATGCCGAGAAAGCTGCCACGGTAATAGCGCAGCAACGGCGTATACGGGCGCGGGAAGCAGAACAAATTGCGCACGAACGTGCTGAACAAGAATCAATCGGCATCGCTGCTGAACAGGAAAGACTAGAACTACACGAACAAGCCATCGAGGCGGAACGCGTGCGCCAGATCGCCGAAGAACAAGTGCAAGCACTAGCAGAACAGCGTCAACAAATCACTGAGCAAGCGAATGCACGTGAACAAGCACTGCAACAGTTGCAAGATCCTCAATTGAGCTTGGCAATTGATCACCCAGAAGCGAATCCTGCGGACATGACTGCAAAGCTTGCAGCCACTGACTTACCGCATGAAAGCGATAAGATATCTATCGATAACAGGATTTCAAGCAGCACAGCACTAGTTCGCGTCGAACAAAAGGATGAATTCGAATTGTATTTGGAAACCGTCAATCGTTCCAAATCTCGATTGGAAACAAACATGATCGTGCTACTAATGACTGTGATCATTGGGGCTGGCGCTATCTGGTGGTGGTACCAGCAAGCTGCGCCAGTAAAACAATCACCGACATCATCTAAAAGTACCGCAGCCACCACAGTTGCGAATAAAAATGACGCGGTCAAAACAAGCGAGTTGAAGCCTGTAATAGCGCAGCAAAATACCGTTAAACCAACAGATGACGGCTTATTCCAGCCAAAATTAGATAAAAATTTTGAGCAATTAAAGGCTCGATAAATTCACAGTGGGGAGCTGATTTACTTTGGCTTCCCCCGCTTCTTTCTTCAATTCCTCGACAGGATCGCAAGCAGATACGACTTCAGTCGAGTGAATGATCAACTGCCAGTCCGCCTGCATCGGTGTATCACGTTGTGCCAGCAAAAAATACCGAGTGCATGGCGCTATCTTTAGACGAAATTTTTTCTGTTTACTGCCTAATGCAGATCGCGATGGCATCGCCTCAAGTACGAGATCTCGCTCACCCGGTGCAATCTGCACAGGCATGGAAAATTGGATACTGCCATCAACCGATACAACCCGAACAGGGTACTGCGAACTGGAATGAATAGCGGAATCGGGTTTCGCCTCCAGATAAGAGAGCGGTGCTTTGGCTAAAATTGAGCAGGCTGACAAACTCGCTAAGAGTGCCAACACAGACATTCGACGTAAATAGGTTTTCATCGCTTCCTCATTTCTCTTGTGATTTTTTATTTAAAGATTCATCAACGGCATGCGTTTGTCCGCGATGCTGCCAACCGAACTCGTCGGTTACACGCTTGGATTCTTGGCCCCATGATAACGGCCGTCCATTGGCATAAGTGGTTCCCTCGAAAGCTTTTGAGTCATCATTGAAGGGCGTCATCAAGGAGCTAACTCGCCTAATTCGCTGACTAGATTCTTGCGCTAGTTCTTCCGCTCGAACTCGCTCCGTCTGCCATTTGACGATCGATGCCTGTATAGGTTTTAGCTGTGCCTGCGCATCCGCACCAATACGCATATAAGTTTGCTTAAGGACTTGATTCGCACGCACCACTTCAGTATCGGTCATCAGAGAGGCTAGTTCTTGTGGAACTAAAGGACTGCGTTCAAAGCGTTGCTGCAATTGTTCGACGAATTGGTTGTAACAATTTTCCCAGTCATTAATTTGCTTGAGCGTCTTGAGATTCTGGGAACGAATGCTACTGGCCGTTAAATTTTCTGGGGGCGGACATTTCTTAGCGCTTAATCGATAATCGTTGGCTTGAAAATCTGTTAGATATGTTTCTATCTCTGTCTGGTTTTGCAGACGTGCATGAATTTGATTCAGCCGGTTTTGTGCCTCTGCTTTTCCCAATGCCAATGACTCTGAAAATAATTGCGCGGCTTTTTGATAATCTTGCTGCGCATAGGCCAATTCAGCCTGTTCCCAAATTTTCGCCTTATTCAGATCCTGATTCTCAACCTGACTTGTCGCTGGACTTGATAATTGATTTTGTGCTTGCTCTTGTGCGTGCTTAGGCTCTACCACAGCAAGATTTTTCGATGCATTGATGGGAGCTTGTTGATTGCGATTCTCTTTGGAATTCAAATCATATGTCGTATCGACAGTTTGCGCATGAGGTAATGGAACAAGCTTCAATTTTGATTCCGACTTCGGCATAGAAGTCATCTCTATTTTCAATAATTCTGAAGAAACTTGCAGCGCAGGCGTTGCAAATGTCGCGCTTAGCAAAACACAGAAAATCCCGATACCACTCAGTATCAATCGTCCTGTCGATGAATCGTTTACCTTTTGGCTAGACGATGTCTGCTGTTCTAACAAACATCGCACACGCTGTTCTAAGGTCGAGCCTTGATGATGCGCTGCCAGTACCAAAGTGGATGTCGTTCGATCTCGCATTTGCGTCGCGCAAACATAAAGCGCTTTCGCCAAATCATTGGCCTTAGCGGTTTTGCTTGCCGTCGCATCACAAGCTAACTCAGCGACATTGCGTAATTGGGTGTATGCCACGCGATTCAATATTTGGAAAAAGAATAAACGCAATACAAGAACATAAGCGACACTCCAAACGGTATCCTTGCGAACTACGTGCGCTATTTCATGCGCCAACACGGCGCGCTGTTGTGCTTGAGTCAGCTTGTCGGTCATCCATATTGGTATGCAAATGACGCCATTCGGTATCACCATTGGACTTTGCCATTCTGCACTGATGCGAAACTGTAGACCTCGATAATGATTGGGGAAATGTTCAGCGATAAACTGTTGCACGCCAATCAAAAAACTTTCTTCGTCTACTCGCCCATGATGAGCAAGACGATTTAGATTTCGTAGCTGCCAAGTTAGATGCAAAACAACCGCTAATGCAAAAATCAACCAGACAAGAAATACATCAGCTGCGATCGTTGACAAGAACGAAGGCAATGTCAAAGATCGTGGAAGGCTTAAATCTGA
>JAYVHZ010000240.1:0-2021 GCA_043770645.1 Undibacterium sp.
TACATGTGGAACCCGGTCTCGTTTTGCATCATTTTAGCGAAACAGAAACCGAAGAATTGGTTCGCGGCTGGCTTAGCGTCTTTGGCGCGAACCGTCACGGCGTGAATGCTAAGGATTACTTATGGCATATATTTAGTGCCAATCGCTATCCAAGCATGATGGGGGCAGCTGCTCTCATCGAATACCAGCAGCAAGTCGCGGTCGAGTTTGTCGTTCTGTCGAATGACAGACTAACGGCCTTCACCACAGACCGTCTACCAGCAAAAGCGGGTTTTTCTGATTATTATGTGTTTCCTCGGAATCTGGCATGGACAATGGCATTCACGCATGAAGCTGGGTGGCTCGGACCTTACTTCGCAATGCATGCAAACTATCAACAATTGAGACAATCCAATCTTCTACAGCTGAGAAAGCAGGAAGAAGCGGAGCTTGCTAGATTAAAAGGCTGGTGCTAAGCCCTACCAGCGATTTGCTTTTTATAAGAAAACTTTGGGCTTGAGTGTCGCTGTGATGCTGTTGCGCGTTGACAATATCTAGGTTTTGATAGGAGTCGCATTGATTTTTTTGGCCGTCCCAGCATTTCTGGTCAACCGACTTGAACCGAATCACTTTGACAAATCGACTTGATCAACTACATTTCATATTTGATGCCTGAGTCACTTATTCGATATGGTCAATTTAAAAGGAACTATAAAATGATTCGCTACCTCGTTTGTGCTGTCGTATTCTGTTCTGTCGCTACTTCCTCATGGGCTTCGTGCATGGCGGATGGCAAAAGTAAGCAAAGTGTTTCCATCAAAGTTGAAGGCGAAAAAAAGGTGCACTGGGAAATTGTGAATTCTGACATTCGCCAGCTTGTACTATCAAACGGTTTCAAATTAGGCGTGAAGATAGAGCCAGCGACTGCAGAAAAATATCGTGAACTAATGAAGCAAACGTCCTCCCAGGGGTTTGATGAATTGGTCAAGATCGATCTCTATGATATGAGTGAAAAATCGCCAAAACTGTTGAGCACAACTTGGGGCGGTGCCAACTCTGAACAAGGTTTTGGTCCGCGTGGTGGCGCTAATCGTGTATCAGCCATGGGGCAGCAGATTACGATGTTTTTTCATAAACCAGCTTGTGTGACCGCAGCAACAATCTCTTCGTTGAAATAGTCATTGATCTAATTGCGTTTAGCTAAAGCAGCTATGAATCGGCGACGCAATTAGCCTTTTTAGCGTCTTTTGGTCTTTTCATTTTTTTTCGTTGAACGATATTATTCTCCAGCACTTTCACCGAAATCCACATTCTTTGTTTTTATGAACCGTCTAAGTAATTTATTGTTGCTACTTGCCTTATTAACGCTCACTTCCTGTATCAAGAAAGCAGAGTTTAAGCCATACGTTTCAAAGGAGGGGAGGTTTGAAGTCGCAACTCCTGCGCCTATGCAGTACAAGTCACAATTAAGTCAGTTCGAAGATGGTGACGTGACCATGCATTCATTTGCTGGCGAACGAGACGGTGTGGTGTACGTCATTAATTACTTTGATATACCGCAAGCAATTAGCGATGAATGGCGTACCAAAACTTCAGCTTACGAAATACCTACGCTTCAAAGTATGTTGGATACGAATGCTTGGATCGCTGAAGCGAGAAAAGGGGATGAATTGAAAATATCCGAGACAGAAACAGCCCGAGGTGAACATTTCGCAGCAACGACAATCGGTAAAACGCAGAATCTTTATATCCGAATTCTGTGGATCGATAATCGCTTTTATCAAGTCATGGCGGGTTACCCGCCCAAACCGTCTTATCAACAGGAAATGGATGCGAAGAAATTTATTTGGTCGCTCAAGTTACATTCTGCGCGTCAGCACTGAACTTTAGTCCGATTTTTTTCAGTTCAGTTATCGATTAATGCAAGTCGTCGGTTTCTTTGAAGACCGACTAGAGAAAGAAAATATCATCGACTTTCGTAAAGAATGGGATCTTCCATTTCAGGAAAATGAAAGGAAATGAAATGAGGCAACAAGCAATGA
>JAYVHZ010000241.1:0-10696 GCA_043770645.1 Undibacterium sp.
CAAATGCAGACAGTGTTGGCACCATTAGGAATCGCTTCTGGTGACAATAATGCTTTCCCCGGGCCAGATATGGGTGACTTGAGATTGGCTGGCACCGCCAGTTTTGGTTTGGCATTAAAGGCCGACGATTACTTTGATTTGCACCACACACCAGACGATACCTTTGACAAAATTGAGCCTGCCAGAATTAACCAGGCAGCGGCAGCTTATACGGTGTTTGCCTGGATGGCAGCGCAGGCACCAATGTCATTTGGATCGGGAGCAGAGCTGCTTAAAGCTACTAAGTGATGAGTTGCAAGATAAAGAGTTGTGAGTAATTACAAAAACTAGCATGAGGATTTTTTCGACATGCTAGTTTTCTTTCTTGATTGGTGAACGATTTGTATGTAGTTGAACAATAATTAATCAGCAATCGCAGGTGCCAAAGCCAGAGCCACAAGTGCTAAAGCTAGAGGCACACTTGCGATAAACCCCAAGTGTTTAAATCCTGCCGCCCCCATTAGCGCACCCAATGCAAATGCAGTGACCAACTGCAAATGCAAGACTAATTTTTGGCGGTTGGCAAGAACTTTCATTTCCTCGCCATGTTTGGAATCATAGTTCCAATACAGCAGTTTTCCGAGTTCAATTCCAATGTCTGTGACTAAGCCAGTGATATGCGTGGTTCGGATTTCGGCGTGTGAGATCTTGGTGATCAAGGCATTCTGTAAGCCCATCATAAAGCACAATAAAATCGCGGTAAAAGATACCGTAATCATTGCGTGCTCAAGCAAGTTCGGACCAAGCATGCCGAAAATTAATAGCAAGATCGCTTCTAGCAGCAGCACTGGCGCATAAATAAAGCGGGCGAAATTTCGCTTTGCATAGTTGATGATTACGGCCGTAGTCGTTGCGCCGCAGACGAAAGAAAGCACCAAAAAAAGGGCAGCAAGGGCAGGCATACTGCGTCCCAAAATTAAATTATCAGCGGCACTTGAAAGCAGACCTGTCATGTGTGAAGTGTATTCACCAACCGCCAGAAAACCACCCGCATTGAGAGCGCCAGCAATCCAACATAAAGTGACACCAAGATGCAAATTGGCCTTTGGGCTGCGCTTTGGTGAAGTGAGTTTGGCTAAGTAGTGTTGGGGCATGAGTTTGGGTTCTGCAAAAGTCAATGCTGTGTCTAACTCTGCGCAAATTGCAAGAGTCATTTTAGTGTAGTCGAGTATGGTGCAAAGCACCTAGCCGTAGATATAAATATCATCTCAATTCAAGAACTTGCCCGCCATAAATGACGAAAATCCACATTTAATTTGCCTAAAAGCATGCAATGAAAATGATTAATTTGATTTTTGATCGTGTTTATTTGTTAAATATTTGTATTGTGAGTATCAAAACATCTTGAGCCACTGTATTAAATACCACGCATAGACCTTTTCATTAAATGGTATGTTGGATTGAGTCAACATACCATTTAGCATTTTTCAAGAAAAGTTTAATAGAAATATCTTTAAAAACAATGAGATATGATTTTTTTGTTCCTTGAATAGGTAATACCATTCCATGATAATTCATAATACCAATTAAATTAAATTAATACCACATGAATACCGCTTGACAATTGGTATTGGTGAATCTAAAGTGAAGTCTCTTCGAAAATATATATGTTTGGCTTGCATTTAATCTCGTAGCTTGAGGTGTTGTGTAGTAAAAAATATTCCTGTGGGGGGAGTTTCCGAAGTTGCATCAATTGCGTTGGAAGTTTGAAAGTTGTTGCTTGAGTTGGATTGTTTTGTTGCAGATGACTTTGTCGTTGGCTGATTCAGACAAATTTGATTCTAGTGACTTGAATTGTTTTCTAGAGAAGTGGTTATTCGCGCGCAGCAAGTTTTAAGTTCAGAAATTTGTTACGTATTGAATGTTTTTTTATGGAAGTCTTGGGGGAATAAATGAAGAGTAATTTGAAACCGAGTTTGACGCCAATCGCATCAGCGGTTGTGGTCTTGGCGATGTCAGTTGCTATGTCTGCGCAAGCGCAGCAGGCAGACGCGAAGAAGGATGAAGCGCAGCAAGTTACAGTGACTGGTGTTCGTGCTTCAATGCAGCAGTCTCTGAATCAAAAACGTAATGCTGAATCGCATATCGAAGTGATTACAGCAGAAGATATTGGCAAAATGCCAGACAAAAACGTAGCGGATTCTTTGCAGCGCGTTTCTGGTGTGACTACAAGTTCCGCATCAGGTAATGAAGGTGGTTTCGATGAGAATGATCGCGTCAGTATGCGCGGTACTAATCCAAGTTTGACACAAACTTTGATCAATGGTCATAACATGGCAGCTGGTGATTGGTTCGTTTTGAACCAATCAGGCGCTGGCGTTGGCCGTTCCATCAGCTACACATTGTTGCCATCTGAATTGGTTGGTCGTATCGAAGTCAACAAATCTTCACAAGCGAGCTTGGTTGAGGGCGGTGTTGCTGGTTCCATTAATGTGATTACTCGCAAGCCTTTGGAATTCAAGAAACAATTGACTGCTGAAGCTTCTCTGGGTGTTGTTTATGCAGAATTGCCTAAGAAAACAGATCCGCAATTGAGTGGTTTGATCAATTGGAAAAATGATACAAATACATTTGGTTTGATGATTCAGGCGTTCTCTGAAAAGCGTAGCTTGCGCCGCGATGGTCAAGAGATCTTGGGTTGGTCTCAAATTTCTGCAACTAGCCCAATGGCGAAAACCAATCCAGACTTGGCAGGTGCTTACTACCCAAGTTTGATGGGGGCAGCCTTGTTTGAACAAACGCGTCATCGTACTGGTGGCTTGGTAAGTGCACAATTTAAGCCTAGCAACGAGTTTGATATTGTGTTGAGTGGTTTTAGCTCTAAATTGGATGCGGCTAACTATAACCGTAACTACATGTTCTGGGGTTCAAGTGTTATTGACGCTGGTAATGGTCAAACTCCAGAGGCAGGCTACACCGTCGCAAATAATAATGGCGTAAAGACGCTGACTAGTGCGACTTTTAAACCAGTTGCGGGTAAGACTTATGGCGTTTATGATCAAATTTCCCGTCCAGATGCTGGTTCAGAAGTTAATTTCTTCAGTGCCGATGCGACTTGGAAAGCAAATGCTGACTTGAGATTTAATGCTCAATTAGGTACATCAAAAGCCAAAGGCAAAACGCCAACGCAAGACGTTGCAGAGTGGAATGTGGGAATCGGCTCTGGTGCCTCATATCGCATCAATGGTGTGGACAATGCAGCAGATTGGAAGTTGGGCAACACCAATTATTCAAGCCGTTCCAAAGATACATTAGGCTGGGTATTTGGTTATCAAAATACCTTGGTCAATGATGAAGAATCTTGGCTTAAGTTGGATGGTGAATACCAACTTGGCGCTGGCGTCTTTACTTCTGTGAAGTTTGGTGTTCGTGCGACAGAGCATAAGCGTGATAGCGGTGCAGCATTGGGTCAAGGTCCTGGATGTAAGAATGCTGCTGGTACTCAAGCTCCTTGGGATTGGTCGCAAGCGAGCTGGTGCCCAGTTGGTACTGTAGCGCAAAACGATCCGGCTAAATTTCCATCAGCAGTTAGTCAGTATCCTTCTAATTTCGGTTCTGGTTTAGGTGGTAACTTCCCATCGAATATCTGGTACTACACACCAGCGCAATTGGCTGAATTCAACAAGTACTCTAATCGCGATAATAACGGTACACGTTTAGATTACGGCACACAGTTTGCTCTGAAAGAAAATGTGAACGCATTTTATGTTCAGGGAAATATGGAAGGTGAAGGTTGGAGTGGTAACGTTGGTGTGCGCGTTGTTGAAACCAAAGAACATGTGGTTTCTACGGTTTCAGGTCCAGGTGCAGGTCAAAAAACTTCCGATTTTGGTACTTTCCATTTCGTGACATCAGAAAATACATTCAACGATGTGTTGCCGAGTTTGAATTTGCGCTTTGATGTGCAAAAAGATTTGGTGGCTCGGGTAGCGGTGTCCAAAACAATGACACGTCCAGACTTTGGTGCATTGGCAAGCGCGATTAGCTTGAGCCCTCCAGCGACAGCGACTGGTATTGGTAGTGGTAGTGGTGCGAATCCAAATTTGAAGCCGATTCGTTCAAACAATATTGACGCATCCTTGGAATGGTATTTTGCGCCACGTGCATTGCTCTCCGGTAGTGTCTACTACATGGACTTGACGAGTTATGTTGGCATTGGTCAAGTTACACGTAGCTATTTCACCTCTAGTGCAGCAATTCCACAAGGTGCAATGGTTCCCTACGTGTTGAGCGTCCCAGTCAACACGAGCGCCAAAGTTAAAGGTTTTGAAGTCGCTTACGAGCAGCCGATTGGTGCTAATTTCGGCGTAGCAGCAAACTATACTTTTGCTGATGCCAAAGACGCGAAAGATCAAGAAGTTGTCGGTGCATCTAAGAACACCTATAACTTGAGTGGCTACTATGAAGATGATACGTTCAATGCGCGTTTGTCTTATAGCTACCGTTCTGCGTTCTACAGTGGTTTGGATCGTGAAACAGCATTTTCACAAGATGCAACAGGTACTTTGTCTGCTTCCTTGGGTTATAAAATCAATGAAAACTTCGCACTTTCATTTGATGCGCATAACTTGAATAAGCCAACTTTGAAGTATTTTGCTTTGAATGAAAATCAACCGCGTTCCATCTATCAAAGTGGTCGTCAATACTATTTGACACTGCGCGTAAAGATGTAATGGGAGTCTAGTCATCATGCATGAACTGATGACTAGTTTCATTTGTCAACGCAAATGAAGAGGGTGACGAGGTTAGTTTTCTTCGTCACTTTTTTTTCGATTGAATTTCTGTTGCAGAATGATTCTGCTTTGCTTTTAAGTTCAAAAAATGGGACTTGATTTGTGGTGGAGAGGTTTGTTTTTTTGCTTTAGCGTGGTTGGGTAGTTTGCTAAACCCGAGCTGGGTGGCGCTGAAGTAAAAAATCCTAGTTCTCTATAGGTTCTGTCATCGAGAAGTCTTCTAACAGTAATAAATTTGAAGTAAATTCGAGAAATTATAGAATACCACTTAAATACCTATTGACATCCACTTTGGAAACACCTAAAGTGTTCCTATGTATAAATTTAGCTCTGTACTTAGTCTGTAGTCAGTGCTCTTTGCTTGGAAAATACCGTGAACGCAGCTCAGCAATTGGAACAACAAACACAGTTTAAGTACCTCATTGGTGTTGATGGTGGTGGTACTGGAACTCGTGTTTTAGTGGTCGATCAATTTGGTAAAGAATTGGCGCGGGCAAGTGCTGGACCGTCTGGTTTAATGCATGGTGCCGCAGCGGCTTGGCGCTCTATTCTAACAGCAATTGAAGCAGCGTTTGCTGAAACTGGTATGGTCGTTCCTGATTTTAAGCAAATCGCGATTGGCTGTGGTTTGGCGGGTGTCAATAATAAGCAATGGGCCGGTGAATTTATTGCTGCGAACCCAGGTTTTGCTGGTTTGGTCGTAGAAACCGATGCTGGCACGACTTTGCTCGGTGCACATCAAGGACGCCCGGGTGCGATCATAGCCCTTGGTACTGGTAGCGTCGGTGAAGTCATGCAGGCCGATGGGAGTCGTCGTGAAGTTGGTGGCTGGGGTTTTCCATCAAGTGACGAGGCCAGCGGAGCTTGGATGGGACTGCGGGCGATCAATCATGTGCAACATGTACTTGATGGTCGTAGTCCAAACGACGAATTCGCTGCCGCGATTGTGCAGTTTTGCGGTGGCAGTAAAGATGCAGTCTTCGCCTGGCTAGGTGGTGCAACACAAACCAAATTTGCGCAATTAGCCCCGCTGGTGATTCAGTATGCCGCGACCAATACGAGAGCTAAAAATATATTATTGGAAGCTGGTATTGAGGTTGAAAAAATGGCGAATGCGCTGGATCCAAGTGGGACCATGCCAATTGCCTTATGTGGTGGATTGGCGGATGCGATTTGGACTTATTTGCCTGAAAAATTATTGCAGCGAGTCACTAAACCTTTAGGTGACTCCGCTGTCGGTGCGCTCATTTTGGTCAAAAACCAATTTATGAAGCCGTAGTGTAGTCCCGATATTCAAGAGGAAAGAATAATGCTGGCACAACTGCTCGATTTTAAACCTGATGGTGATAGCTCAACGCCGCTGTATTTGCAATTGGCGAATAAGCTGGCAAATGGCATTCATAATGGCTATTGGCAGCCAGACGAGGCGCTTCCCTCGGAACGCGTGTTGGCGGAGACTTTAGAAATTTCTCGGGTGACCGCACGTAAAGCCATTGAAATGTTATGCGAACGCGGTTTGCTCACCCGTAAGCACGGATCAGGGACTTACATTACGCCAAAATTGGAGCAGCCCCTCTCACGCTTGACTAACTTTAGTGAGGAGTTGCGTCAACGTGGATTTATGCCCGGCTCTCAATGGCTTTTACGTGATACGGGCGTGGCATCACCTGAAGAGATTTTGTCCTTGGGCTTATCTCCACATGCGGTAGTGTCTCGCTTGAAGCGCCTGCGTACCGCTGACAATGTTGTTATGGCGATTGAAAGTACCACGATTCCGAATTTGTATTTGCCAAATCCAAAATTGGTCACGGATAGCTTGTATGGTTATCTGGATCAAAATAATGTTGCGCCCACACGCGCTCTGCAGCACATTCGAGCCGTAAGTGCCACTGCTGAGCAAGCAAAATTAATTGGTTTAAAACAGGGAACCGCGATGCTGTTAATCACGCGGGTTGGCTATTTGGCGAACGGTGCTGCAGTTGAGTTGACGCATTCGTTTTGTCGTAGTGATTACTATGACTTTGTAGTGGAGTTGTTCAGATGAATTCAGTGCGGCAAAGTATGCAGCAAATTGAAGGTAATGTGCTGACGCCACAAGGATGGGTGTCAGGTAGCATTTTATTTGCTGAAAAAATTCAAGAAATTCAGGGTGTATCAATCGATCCGAGCCTGAATGACGCTGTATATATTTTGCCGGGCTTTATCGATTTACACGTTCATGGCGCAGGTGGTAAAGACACCATGGAAGCGGGTGATGCAGTTGAAGTGATCGCGAAGATGCATGCGAAGCACGGTACGACCAGTATGCTCGCTACCACCATGACGGCACCGATGTCGGACTTGGAAAGTGCATTACAAGCTTTGGCTGGCGTGTGTCGGCAACGCAGTAAAGGTGGAGCTCGTGTACTCGGTGTGCATTTGGAAGGACCATATATCAACCCAGGAAAATTAGGCGCACAACCTGATTTCGCGCATGCGGGTTCCTTAGGTCAAGTGCAGCAACTCGATGCGATTGCACCGATTAAGTTAATTACTTTAGCGCCAGAAGTTGAAGGTAACTTAGCGATGGTCAAGCCTTTGACTGAGTTAGGTATGCGGGTACAACTTGGTCATACTTTAGGGACTTACGAAGATGGTGTGGCAGCTTTAGAAAATGGCGCAAGTAGTTTTACCCATTTGTATAACGCCATGTCGCGACTCGATCATCGTGCGCCTGGCATGGTTGGCGCGGCTTTAGCCCATGCTAATTTTGCTGAGATTATTCCCGATTTATTGCATGTGCATCCGGGTGCGATACGCGCTGCGATGCGCGCTATTCCTAAGGTCTATTGTGTCACCGATTCGACTTCTGCCTCCGGTATGCCAGATGGTGAGTATATGCTCGGTCGCCAAGTGGTGCACAAGTGCCTGGGCGGTGTGCGTCTGGCAGACGGCACCTTGGCGGGTAGCACCCTGACCATGGATCAGGCTTTACGAAATTTAGTCAAGATAGGTTTAGAGCTAGACGATGCTTCTAATCGTGTTTCTACCTACGCAGCAGATTTTTTAGGATTATCTGATCGCGGCCGTCTGCAAGAAAATGCTTATGCAGACTTAGTAGTTCTTGATCGGGATTTGAATCTAATTGCTGTTTATATCGAGGGAGAAAAAATTGAGCTCAAAGATGCTTAAAGAGGCGTGTTCGTCTGGGGAATTTGTCGCTGCACAGTTAAGTCAAGATCGTGAACGTTTAGTCGAGTTGGGACAGTTTTTACGTGCAACACCACCTTCATCGGTGGTGACAGTGGCGCGCGGCAGTTCTGATCATGCCGCCAATTACGCTGCCTATTTGATCATGGCACGGCTCGGTCATATTGTGGCATCCTTGCCGATGTCTTTGGTGACTTTGAATAAAGCGCCATTGCAAGTGAAGAACGCTTTGGCGATTGCGATTTCTCAATCTGGTCAAAGCCCTGATGTGGTCGAACCGATTCGCTATTTCCGCGAGCATGGCGCAACGACGGTAGCTTTGGTCAATGACGCTAGTTCGCCTTTGGCGCAAAGTGCCCAATGGACGATGCCTCTGCATGCAGGACCAGAATTGAGTGTGGCAGCAACCAAGAGTTTTATCACGTCGATGGTCGCAGGTGCACGCCTAGCTGGTCATTGGCAAAATGATCCAGCATTTTTGGCCGGCATCGAAGAATTGCCACAAGTTTTACAAGCGGCAACGCAACTTGATTGGTCGAATGCTTTAGATGTGTTGGTTCCTGCTGAACGTATCATGGTTGTTGGTCGCGGTATTAGTTTTTCTGTGGCTTTGGAATCCGCTTTGAAGTTTAAAGAGACTTCAGTAATTCAGGCAGAAGCCTTTAGCGGCGCAGAAATTAAACACGGTCCGATGGCATTGATTCACGATGGTTATCCACTGTTGATTTTCGCGACGCGCGGACCTGCACAAGCTGGTTTGATCGCCTTGGCAGAAGAAATGCGCGGACGTGGAGCGAATGTCTTATTGGCAGCGCCTGCTGATGTGAAAGAGCGCAATCTGACTTTAGCAACGACAGCAACTCCAGATCTCGATCCGATTGCGGCGATTCAGTCTTTCTATGTCATGGCGGCACAACTATCGGTAGCACGTGGTTTCGATCCTGATAAGCCACGTCACTTGAGTAAAGTAACGAAGACAAACTAGTCAAAATAAGCGGGAAATCAAACAATATGATTCCCGCTTTTCTTTTGACCATTTTTTAGATGTAATGAATTTTTTTCTGTTCCACTATTTGGAAAAGCAATGAGTAATTTAGCGACAAACATCATCAGCAAGGAAGAAGCGCGCCGTATTGCTGGCCAGTCCATCATGATACGCATGCCCGAGACTGTATTGAGCGCGGGCATGGCGAACTTTATTCGTGAAAACCATATTCGTGCGATTTGTCTGTTCCGCCAAAATATGGTGAATCAAGAGCAGCTCACGAAATTGACTGCTGATCTGCGTGAAGTCATGGGGCCAGAGGCATTGATTGGGATTGATCAAGAAGGTGGTGCGGTTGTGAGAGCCACTTGGGTTCCGCAACCTCCAGCGGCGATGTCGCTTGGTGCTAGTGCAGATCCAGAGCTGTGTCGACAAGTTGGTGCTGCCGTTGCGCGTAGCGTGAAAGCGCTAGGGTTTAACTGGAATTTTGCGCCCGTATTGGATTTGAACAATAACGTCAATAATCCAGTAATTTCCGAGCGTTCGTTTGGCGCAGATCCGGTGCAGGCACATAAGTTGGCAAATGCGTGGATGGAAGGTAGTTTGAGTGAAGGCGTAGCCTGTTGTATCAAACATTTTCCAGGGCACGGTGATACGCATGTCGATTCACATCGCGATTTGCCTGAGGTTGATAAGTCGCGTGCCCAACTTGATGCACTTGAGCTAGCTCCTTTTAAAGCTGCGGCCAAGCACGCGCCAGCGATGATGACTGCACATATTGTGTATCCGCAAATTGACCCAGAAAATCCAGCGACCATGTCGAAAGCGATCTTGACTGGCATTTTGCGTGATGAATGGAATTACCATGGCGTCGTCATTACCGACGGTATGGATATGCATGCGATCGCTGGTCGATATGGGGTTGGCGCGGCAGCCGTTAAGGCTTTGGCTGCAGGCGCAGATATGGTCATGGCACTGGGGAATACTGAAACTCAATTGGAGACTCTCGACGCTTTGACCGAGGCGATCGCATCCGGTGAAATTGAGTATGACAATTTGCAGAAAAAGTTATCCCGTGTCAGCCAGTTAGCGCAAACTTATCCAAGTGTGAGTGGTGTGTATGCCGAGCAAGCCGACGCTGTTGATCGGGTCTTGATGGCGCATGCATGGCAACGCGGTTTAACCTCGTATCGTCAAGCGCAAGCGCCGCAACCCGGTAGCAAAGTTCGACTGGTGATTAGTGCCGATGTGGTGAGTGATGGTGTTTCGGAAGCCGGTATTTCAGCGCACAAAGTCGCGGCAATGTTGGCGCAAATTTATGAAGTGGAAACCACGACCTTTGAAGATGCGAATACCTTTGATTGGAGCAACCTGCCATCGGATGGACGCAGCGTGATTTTGGCATCCACGGTTAGGATTCGCTACAATGAACATGCGCGGCAAACTTGGAAACCAGATTTGCATCTGGTGCTGTGGAATCCATTCCAGGTGATGGACCTCGACGCGCCCGCGATCGTGACCTGGGGTTATGCCGAAGGCGCTCTCGCCGCTGCGCGTGAATGGCTGCTGGGTCGCGCGAACGCCAGTGCCCAAGCTCCAGTTTCCTTGGCATCGTTGTCCGTTTCCTGATTTCTTCATAGAGAGCGCAACACACCATGAGCACTTCCATTCCCGTTTCATCGGCAGCGCCTGCAGCAGCGCGCTCTCCCATCTCCTGGGTGGCGAGTCTGTACTTTGTGCAAGGGATGCA
>JAYVHZ010000242.1:0-8704 GCA_043770645.1 Undibacterium sp.
AGCAGCGCGGGTTGCACCCGCCCTACGAGACTGCCCCACTCCCACTTGCAGCCGAGGGGTTTATTTGGTGATGTTTGAATAAATCATTTCTAGGACTGCCTCGGTTTCTAACAACATTTGATTATTCCAGAATCGTAGAACCTCAATACCTTGTAGCTTTAAATATGCATCTCTGTGTTGATCGTAAGTCTTTTGCTCACTATGTTGACCGCCATCTAGCTCCACTGCTAGCTTATTTTCCACACAATAAAAGTCGAGAATATAACGACCAATGGGGTGCTGTCTGCGAAACTTAGCACCTGCCAATCTTCTATTTCTAAGTAAACACCAAAGCAGTTGCTCTGCATCTGGCATTTTCTTACGCATTTCTCGTGCATACGCTTTCAGATCTTCGGGGATCTTTTGCGGATGGTGGGGAGAAATGTCTTCCATGATCGCCTTCGCTTCTTATTCCCTTCTCCCGCGTGCGGGAGAAGGGTTAGGGATGAGGGTAGTTGAGTAAGAAAATTTTATGATGTTCTAATGTTGACTCAAAATTTTCAATGCACTTCCAAATTTTACAGCTAGCCTGAACCGCCCTCACCCCTGCCCCTCTCCCGCTAGCGGGAGAGGGGTTCTACAATCATTACTGCTTAAAATTCAACAACGATGCACCTTCAGTCACTTGATCACCGACCGCATACAACACCTCTTCCACCACACCATCATGCGGCGCAGAAATCGTATGTTCCATCTTCATCGCTTCCATGATCAGCAAAGCTTCGCCCTTTTTGACTTCCTGACCATTCTTCACCACTACGGCAACGATCTTGCCTGGCATCGGTGCCGTCAAACGTCCACCTTCCGCTTCGGCTTCACCGGCATGCGCCAATACGTCGTTGTAATGCAAATCGGTATGCACACCTTGGCTAAAGACGTGGAAATGCTCGCCATCGCGCACTACCGTCGCGGTCACCGTTTGATCCCCGATTGCCAAGACATAGTCATTTGCTTGCTGACGCACAAGTCGTACCGATTGACTATTACCGTTCGCTGCAATTACCCATGCATCATTCGTGTAAGTCACTTGAACTGCGTGCGTTTGGTGTTCTTCCACAAATTGCAAACCACGTTGCATTTGCGTATTCATACGCCAGCCTTGATTGCTTTGCCAAGGATCGCTACCACCCGTATTTTCTGCACTAATCAATGCCACTGCGGCAAAGGACAACGCATGCAAACTCGCTGGTGCTGGCGTCGGGAACAATGCGTCTTGATTACGTTCAATCAAACCCGTATCCAAATCCGCCGTCGAAAAGGCTTGGCTAGTAATCAAGCGCGATAAGAAAGCGATATTCGAATTCAAACCGACAATTTGATATTGAGACAAAGCTTGTGCCATGCGCGCCAAAGCTTCGGTTCTGTCTTTGCCCCACACGATCATCTTCGCGATCATAGGATCATAGAATGGTGAGATTGTATCGCCTTCGCGCACGCCACTATCGATACGGAAAGCAGCAGGATTCGGCGAACCACCCAGTTCGAAATTGACGGCGCTTGGTGTGCGTGCATGACGCAAAGTACCGATCGAAGGCAAGAAGCCTTTTTCTGGGTTTTCTGCATACACACGTGCTTCGATCGCGTGTCCGTGAATTTGTAATTCAGATTGTTGCAAAGGTAGGTGTTCGCCGGCGGCAACGCGCAATTGCCATTCGACCAAATCGGTACCCGTGATCATTTCAGTCACGGGATGTTCGACCTGCAAGCGCGTATTCATTTCCATGAAGTAGAAAGAGCCGTCTTGGTTGGCGATGAACTCTACCGTGCCTGCACCAACATAGCCAACCGCCTTCGCTGCTGCGACCGCAGCCTCACCCATCGCTGCACGACGTTCAGCAGTCATACCTGGCGCTGGGGCTTCTTCTAATACTTTTTGGTGACGACGCTGCACTGAGCAATCGCGCTCGAACAGATACACGCAATTGCCATGGGTATCCGCAAATACTTGAATCTCGATATGACGTGGGCGTTGCAGATATTTTTCAGCAAGGACTTTATCGTCGCCAAAAGAATTGATCGCTTCACGTTTGCATGAAGCCAAGCCATCTTTGAAGTCAGCCGACCTCTCGATAACACGCATACCCTTACCACCACCACCTGCGCTGGCTTTCAACAACACTGGGTAGCCTATACGATCCGCCTCATTTTGCAAGAAATCAGGATCTTGGTTATCACCGTGATAGCCGGGCACTAAAGGCACATTGGCTTTTTCCATTAAGGATTTTGCTGCAGATTTACTGCCCATCGCTTCAATCGCAGAAGCTGGTGGTCCAATGAAAGCGATACCCGCTTTCGCGCAGGCATTTGCAAATTCACTGTTCTCAGACAAGAAGCCATAGCCAGGATGGATCGCTTGTGCGCCAGTCGCCAACGCGACTTCAATAATTTTATCGGCGCGCAGATAACTTTCTTTCGCTGGCGCAGGGCCAATCAAGACCGCTTCATCACACACCGCCACATGCTTGGCATTGGCATCGGCTTCGGAATACACCGCCACCGTTTTAATACCCATGCGACGAGCAGTCGCCGCAACACGGCAAGCAATTTCGCCACGATTGGCGATGAGGATTTTGCTAAACATGATTTTTGTCTTTCTTTATCAGTTCTAATTTAAAAGCTTTGCCGCAGAGGCGCATAGAACGCGGAGAAAAGCTTTCCATTTTTTAGTTTCAAATATGACTCTTCGCCATTTGCGCAGAAAGAAACATTTCTGCGTCCTCTGCGCCTCTGCGGCGAAAAAATTAACTACAACTACCGGCCTTCTTCTCCACCACACCACGCGTCTTCAAACCTAATTTTTCTAACAAAACCTTGTCGTCTTCCGCTTCTGGATTATCGGTCGTCAACAATTTATCGCCGTAGAAAATTGAATTCGCGCCAGCGAGGAAACACATCGCTTGTACCGCTTCGCCCATTTGACGACGACCTGCGGATAAACGAACGCGTGCTTTCGGCATCGTGATGCGTGCGACGGCGATGGTACGTACGAATTCCAAAGGATCGAGTGGGTCAAGACCATGCAAAGGCGTCCCTTCCACTTGCACCAAATGATTCACCGGTACTGATTCTGGATACGGATTCAAATTAGCTAATTGCGCGATCAAGCCAGCGCGTTGACGGCGCGTTTCGCCCATGCCGACGATGCCGCCGCAGCATACTTTTAAACCTGCGGTACGCACATGGCCGAGCGTATCGAGACGGTCTTGATAATCGCGTGTGGAAATGACGTTGTCGTAAAACTCAGGTGCGGTATCGAGATTGTGGTTGTAGTAATCGAGGCCAGCATCTTTCAAACGCTGCGCTTGCTCTTCTTTGAGCATGCCCAAGGTTGCGCAAGTTTCTAAGCCCATGGCTTTGACTTCACGTACCATGGTTTCGACTTTTTCCATGTCACGATCTTTTGGCGAACGCCAAGCTGCGCCCATGCAGAAACGGGTTGCGCCGCTTTCGCGGGCGGCTTTGGCTGCACTCAAGACCTCACGGACATCCATCAATTTCTTCGCCTCAACGCCAGTATCGTAGCGAGCGGCTTGTGGGCAGTAGCCACAATCTTCTTCGCAGCCACCGGTCTTAATCGACAGCAAAGTCGCCAGTTCCACGTCGGCATTCGGAAAGTTTTCACGATGCAGAACCTGTGCCTTGAACATCAAATCATTAAAAGGCAAATCAAACAATGCCATCACATCGTCAACCGGCCAGGTTTCCGCTTCGATGGCTTTCACTGGTGCGTGAAACTGTATGCCTTGCACTGTCTCTTTTGCTTTTGCGTTATCGACCGCTTGTTCCATGTGTTCCATGTTCATTTCCTTCACTTCAATAAATTCAAATCTAAATACTGGCTCGCTTGCTCAATCTCATCGACAGCTAAACGAGGCATCACAGCTAGGCAAGGTGCATCTAAACGCTGTTTCAGCGCCTGCACATTCTCTTCAAAAAACTTCATGTCGGTATCAACCGTATTCGCCACCCAGCCCGCCAGACGAAGCCCACTCGCCTTGATTGCTTGTGCCGTCAATAATGCATGATTAATGCAACCGAGACGCATACCAACTACTAAAATTACCGGCAAGGCCAAACGCTGCGCCAGGTCGACGGTATTAGTTTCATCGTCTAGCGGCACACAAAATCCGCCTACACCTTCGACTAAAACCACGTCTGCTAATTGCTGCGCTTGTTGGTAGCAACTTGCAATATGCTGCACATCCATCTTTACGCTTTCCATCGCTGCAACGATATGCGGTGCTGCTGGTGTTCGCATTAAATACGGTACAACGATTTCCTGTGGCGCTTTGACGCTGGATGCCGCGACTAAACTATCGACATCTTCATTATGCAAAACGCCATCGATCTCTTCGGCGCCAGAAGCAATCGGTTTTAGCCCTAATGTCGAATTACCCTGCTTGGCAAAGGCGCGCAACAATGCGGACGTAGTGAACGTCTTGCCGATTTCTGTGTCGGTGCCGGTGACGAAATAATCGTTTTTTCTGTTTTGCATTTCTTAAACTTCGTTCTCTCAAAACTATTTCTATTTCTTGCGCTGTCAATCTCGTAGGGCGGGTGCAACCCGCGCTGTATCTTCTCTCCCTTCTCCCGCAAGCGGGAGAAGGGTTGGGGATGAGGGTGGTTCAGATATTCCAACACATATTTCAAGGGCAGCGAAAACTATCTATTCAAATTTTCTCTGCAGTTGCTGAACGCCCCTCACCCTAGCCCTCTCCCGCTCGCGGGAGAGGAAACTTAAAACCTTAATCTTCCAAACAATTCACAGCATCAATCAACAAAGCCAAATCTTCACAAGTATGCGCAGCAGACAAAGTAATGCGCAGACGTGCCGTTCCTACCGGCACCGTCGGTGGCCGTATGGCAGGCACCCAAAATCCTTGCTCGTACAAAGTCGCTGCGGCTTGTAAACTTTCGGCATTATCACCAATCACAATAGGCTGCACCGCGGTGTCTGATGGCATCAAAGTCCAACGCTTAAGTTTTAAATCACGGCGTAACTGCGCAATCAAAGCCTGCAAATGGGCGCGACGCGCCTGCCCTTCTTCGCCTTGAATGATATCCAAGCTTGTAAGTAAAGCATGTGCCAAAGCCGGTGGTGCTGCCGTGGTATAGATATACGGACGGGCTTTATTGACCAACCATTCAATCACATCTTCATGCGCGGCAACGAAGGCACCGCCGACACCAGCCGACTTTCCTAAGGTGCCCATATAGACGATGTTTGGCGAACACAAATTAAAATGTTCAAGTACACCGCGACCATTCGCACCCAAGGCACCAAAACCATGCGCATCATCGATCACCAACCACGCATTGAACTCTTCGCACACCGCGAGTAATTCGGGAACTGGTGCCAGATTACCGTCCATACTAAATACACTATCGCTGACGACAATCTTGGTCGCCGCAGTCGAGGCTTGCAATAGCGTTCGTAAGTTTGCGACATCACCATGCGGGAACACATGCAACTTCGCACGGGAGAGTTTAGCGCCATCAATCAATGACGCATGGTTCAATGATTCGGAAAACAATTCCGTGTCTTTTCCAGATACCGCTGCCAAGCCCGCCAACACCGCGAGATTGGCCATATAGCCCGTGCAGAAATACAAGGCACGTGCTTGCTGAAGATGTGGCGAGACAAATTCAGCCAAACGCTCTTCGAGCAAAGCATGGGCGCGGCTATGGCCGCTGATTAAATGCGATGCACCACTACCGACACCATATAAATTCGCGCCCTCTTGCAAAGAGGCGATGATCTTAGGATGTGCTGCCAGACCAAGATAATCATTGCTACAAAACGCCAACATATCGCGACCATCCACTTTGACCCGTGGTGCACTTGGGCTTTCGGCATGACGACGCCGACGACGCAGACTCTTGCTATCTAATGCGGCTAATTCATTTTGAATTTGATCGAGTAAAATCACGCCGCTTCTCCCATGACTTGGTCGAAGACTTTCAACATGCGCTCGCCAACTAAACTAATTTCTTCTTGGTTCAAAATATACGGCGGCATCAAATACACAGTGTTGCCGATTGGGCGTAACAATAATTCTTCTTGCAAAGCCTGCGTGAAGAAACGGCGCGAAAATGTCTTCGCCGCTTGTTCATCTTTGGCTCCATCAAACACAGCATCGAAAGCCCACATCATGCCTTGTTGGCGGAAATGCTTAACTTGAGCATGTTGCGCTAGTGGTTGCAATGCTTGCGTGATGGATTCAGCCTTCACGCGATTTTGCACCAGCACATCGTCTGACTCAAAAATTTCTAAAGTCGCCAAGGCTGCACGGCAAGCTAAAGGATTGCCCGTATAGGAATGCGAATGCAAAAATCCACGTCGCACATCGGTGTGATAAAAGCCTTGGTAAATGTCATTGCGTGTCATCACCAAAGATAAAGGCAAATAACCGCCACTGATGCCCTTAGATAGACAAACAAAGTCAGGCCAGATTTGCGCATTTTCACACGCAAAAAAAGTACCGCTGCGACCACAACCGACCGCGATTTCATCGGCTATCAAATGCACTTGATATTGATCGCACAGCGCACGGACTAAACGCAAATACTCAGGATCATGCATCGCAAAACCTGTCGCGCACTGCACTAAGGGTTCCAAAATCACCGCAGCGATTTTGCCTGCGCGTTCTTGCAAGCAGCGCTCCATATCAGCGGCGGCGCGTCGTGCGACATCGATTGCGGTTTCGCCATCAAGCGTCTGACGAGCATCCGGCGACGCCACAACATGGGCATTGCGTATCATAGGGCCGTACGCATCGCGGAATAATGCAACGTCAGTGACAGCTAAAGCGCCGATGGTCTCGCCGTGGTAACTGCCTTTGAGGCAAATAAATTCTTGTTTTTCGGTTTGACCTTGATTGCGCCAAAAATGAAAACTCATCTTCAAGGCGATTTCAGTGGCCGACGCACCATCCGATGCGTAAAAACAATGACCGAGTACACCGCCCGTTAAGGCTGACAGTTTTTCCGACAAACGAATCACAGGCTCATGCGTAAAACCTGCCAACATTGCGTGTTCCAATTGATCGAGCTGCTCTTTTAATGCTGCATTGATGCGCGGGTTAGCGTGACCAAACAGATTCACCCACCACGAACTGATACCATCTAAATAGCGTTTCCCATCCATATCGACCAACCAGGCACCACGACCATGACTGACAGGAATGAGTGGCATGGTCTCATGATGCTGCATTTGGGTGCAAGGATGCCACACGCTTTGCAGGCTACGCTCTACCCATGACTTACTCGGTGTTTTCAATTCGGTATTCACTGCGGTCAACTTTGTTCCTAATTCTTCTCAATGATTCACTTTGCTACGTTGTACGGAGCCTATTACTGCAAAATTTAACATGTAGGGCGGGTGCAACCCGCGCTGTTGTTCGACGGTCAGGCGGCGCGGGTTGCACCCGCCCTACGAATTTGCTTTTCATTCCCTCTCCCGCAGGCGGGAGAGGGTTAGGGTGAGGGGATTTCAGAAATCCGCAATGCTAATACTTCGCTTGCTTTGCAGAAACCTTGAGCACCCTCATCCCCAACCCTTCTCCCGCTTGCGGGAGAAGGGAGTAAAACTAACTAACCCGCCATTATACGTGATCAATTCTTGCTCAACTGAGCCAGCTTGGCTTGCGCTTCTCTAAGAAAGACCGCACTCCCTCACGCCCTTCTTCGGAGGCGCGGATCACAGCTATGCCTTCTACGGTATTCGCAATCAACTCAGGGGTAATTTCACGACCGCCGACCTCACGCACTAATACCTTAGCTTGGGCGACCGCATTCGGGCTGTTGGTTACCAGTGCTTTGAGGATTTCAGCTACTTTCGCTGTTAGCGCATCTGCGCCGACCACTTCATGCACAAAACCTATGCGCAAGGCTTGCGCCGCATCGAAACGCTCTGCAGTCAGGAAATAACGACGGGCGGCATTCTCACCCATGGCCTTAATCACATACGGTGAAATCGTCGCAGGAATCAATCCTAACTTGACCTCGCTCAAACAAAATTGCGCGGTGTCGACTGAGACGATGACGTCACATGCTGCCACCAAGCCCATACCACCCGCATAGCAATCGCCCTGCACTTGCGCTACGACTGGTTTGCTACAGGTATAAATTGCTGCCAACATCGCTGCTAGTTGACCCGCATCGGCGAGATTTTCAGCGTGCGTGTAGTCCGCCATCTTCTTCATCCAATTGAGATCGGCGCCAGCGCAAAATGCCGGACCATTCGCCGCCAACACAATTGCACGAACAGTACTATCGCTACTCAATTCATTAAACACCTGCGTAATCTCAGCGATCGTCGTTTCGTTAAACGCATTGCGGACGTCAGGGCGATTTAGAGTGACTGTGGCGACTTTGTTGTCGCTAGTTAGGGTGAGGGTTTGGTACATGGTTACACTTTCATTTAAAAGCTTTGCCGCAGAGGCGCAGAGAACGCAGAGTTAAGATTCAAATCAATACCGAAAACTGAAGCGTCATCCCTGCGAAGGCAGGGATCCAGTGTCTTACGACTTCAAGTCGCTGGATTCCCGCTATCGCTATTGGAATCATCGTTTACAAACGATGATCGTTACATGGGCAAGCAGCATGCTACTTGAATTCCCCATTCCACCCTTCGCGGGAATGACAATCAAAAAACTCTACGTTC
>JAYVHZ010000243.1:0-8800 GCA_043770645.1 Undibacterium sp.
CAGGAGGGCGAACCACATAAGATGTTCGTGGATAATGCGTCTCAACATAACGCTGTTCGTAATAAGGAACAGTCGAAATTAGTTGGATTGGAATACCCCCAATCCGTATATCGATCCCAGATGGCAAACGATAATCGGTGTGCCAACGTCCGCCTTCGCGCCAAGACCAGGTATTTGAATGTGGTGAAAAATAGGCCTGGTGGTTAGGATAGTAAATGTGTTGATAAGCACGACGATCAGGTGCATGTGAACTATAGTTGCGATGCCCATGTCGATCTTGTGCCAGCACTTCGGTACTCACAAGCAGTACAAAAAGGGAAGCGACAAGTCCCATGAGTGCTTTGATGCCGAGAATTTTCATATTGATCTCCAAAGAAAGTGTTCGTATGGAATCAACGTCGAAGCACTTGATTCGTGCACAAGTCTGGAACTATGAAATTGCAACAAGATGTTTCAAACCGCTTGCTTTGCTAGAGAGTTTTCGATGCTCACTGAGCAATTGCGCATCTAATTTTGCGAAATTGGCACAAGTCTTGATATGATGTTTGCTTTCTTCTTTTGCAGATATCTACTGAGTCTATATGTTTGAATTTTTCTCCAAATTAGTTTCACGTCGGTCATCCAACAAACTTGACGAACAAATTGCGGCACAAAGTTTGCAAAAAATACAGAACGAAGAAATTAAACAAAAAAGTAAAGAACAAGAGCGGCTCGAATATCGACAAAAAATCGACGCATGCGCCAAGAATGAAGAAGATACATTGGCTCTTTTGCTGAGCTGTGATTTCGCAGATGGTCGCTACGCGGCGGCACAAAATCTTTACTCAGTTGCTTGTCTTGAGCAGGCACTGCAAGCGACTCGAAATATTGATAAACGTGTCGCCAAGTTAATGCAGACGCGTCTGGAAAAAATCACCGAACATGCGCGGGTCATCACGGGAGCGCAAGCCTGCGTGCAACAAGCAGACCTGTTGTTGTCGCAAGATATCGTGTTGGCAAATCAACTAATTGAATTAGATAAGCAAGTAGCGCAGTTGACTCCATTTCCAGCCGAGTTCTCTCCCGCCTTGGAAGAGCGGCGAGCTACTTTGCAATCGCGGTTAAACTCGCAAATTGAATTGCAGAGAAAACTTTTGCAAGTGCAGCAAGAAGTGGCTCAAGCTCTGGATTTAGCTGAGGGCGATGTTGCCTCCCAACTGACGCAATGGAAAGAAGTCGTTTCTAAATGTGCGAGTAGTTCACTTGTTGCGGCGTTGCCTAAAAATTTACTGAGCGATGTTCAGAACAAAATCGCAATGTTTGAGCAAACAGGGCGAGTCAAAATTGTGCAGACACAAGATCAAAGTGATGGATTGAACACTGAGGTCAATGCGGCAGAAGAGCCTAAAGTCATCAAACCCACTGAAGTTATCGTCAAACGGCCAAAAAATTCTGAAGTCAATATCAATTTAAGCTTGGCTCAGATCGAAGAATTGGTATCGCAATTTGAGGAGGCTTTGGAGCAGGGCAGCATTCAATCCGCACGTCAAATTGAAAAGAAATTGCAAGAGATCGACACCAAACAGAACTATCGTCAGTTTCAGATGAGTGGAACATTGAAAGAGCGTTTGAATAGTGTCCGCAAAGAGTTATCGAATTTGATGTCTTGGGCAAAGTGGAGCGGCAATGTATCGCGTGATGAACTCATCAGCACCGCAGAAAAATTGACGACGCTGACCTTAACGCCGCAAGAGATAGTTGAGACCGTTTCTGCACTCCGTGAGCAATGGAAGCAGATGGAAACGAATGGCGGCGGAGCACCAAAAGAATTATGGTTACGTTTTGACGCCGCGTGTAACTTGGTTTATGCACCAGCAGCCTTACATTTTCAAAACCAAGCAGATATTCGTAAATCAAATTTACGCAAAGCAGAGGAACTATTTGCGCGGCTTTCCGCAGAAGCGGTTCCGTATTTGATTGATTTTCAGGATTGGAAATTGTTGCGCGCAAAAATTTTAGAAATGCAACAGGATTGGAAGAAGCTCGGTCCATTAGATCGCAAAGACAAAGTGCGTTTAGAAAATGCATTTGAAAGCTTATTGTCTACATTGAAGGCACCCTTAGAGCAAAGGCAAAAAGAAGAAATTTTGTCGCGTGAAAAAATGATTGATGAAGTTGAGTCACTCGATGCCACGCAAAAATCATCGATTGATCAATTGAGAAGTCTACAGCAGCGTTGGCAAGTGCAAGCGACAACGGTACCTTTGCAGCGTAATGATGAGCAAAGGTTATGGGAGCGTTTTCGCGCCGCCTGCGATGGTATTTTTGAAAAAAAGCGTGGCTTTGCAGAATCAGCCGATCAACAGCGGCAGCAAAATTTGGACGCTAAACTAGCCATTTGTCAGCAATTGGCAATCGAAGAAACGACAGATCAAGTGAGTATTCGTCGTGTGATCGATAAAGCCTATGCCGAATGGCGAGCAATAGGTCACGTACCTCGCGCCGACGAAAATAAAATTGACAAAGATTTTCAGGGACAAATTCAGCGCCTGCAGGATGCAATTAATCAATTACAGACGCAAGTGCGTCAGCAAAAGTTACAGCAATTTTTAGATGGTCTAAGTCTGTGCCAACAGCTGGAATCGGCTGTAGAGTCAGGACACAATTCGAGCGAGCAAGTAGCGTCAGTGGTGAAACAGTGGCAAGACATGCAGCTTGGAAGCGCAAAATTGAATAATGTTTTGAAGACACGCTTTCAGTTTGTCTCCAAGATCAGTACGGAAAGCATTGATCAATGTCGCCAGCAGTTGCAAGACAATGGCAAACAATGGGATGCGGCGTGTCTACATCTAGAAATCTTGCTTGGTGTTGATAGTCCGGCAGCTTTGAGTGCAGAGCGTTTGCAAAAACAAATTGAGGTACTACAACAAGCACTGCGAAGCGGCGGGGATAAGCAACAAGTGCAGGAGTTAATCTTTAAATTAATTGGTTTGTCCGTAAGTCAAAATGACAGGCGTGTTCTCCGTCTGCAAAGTATCATCGCAAAATCGGATACCAGTTTATTCGCTTAGTACGCATGTTAATAATTGAAGGGAAGAATATGCAGTTATACGGTTATTTTCGTAGTTCCGCGTCCTATCGGGTACGTATTGCACTGAATTTGAAAGCTGTGAGTTACGAACAGATTCCTGTGCATTTGGTTAAGAATGGTGGCGAACAATTTACGGAATTGTTCAAAGCCGTGAATCCAGAATCGCTGGTGCCAGCATTGGTCGATGAGTATGAAGGGCGGCAATTGGCCTTAAGTCAATCTTTGGCAATCATCGAATATTTGGAAGAGAAATATCCAGAAACGCCTTTGTTACCGAAGGCAATTGATGATCGTGCTTATGTTCGTTCTTTGTCTCTAGCCGTGGCATGCGACATTCATCCCGTCAACAATCTGCGCATTTTGAAATATCTGACAGCAAATTTTGGTGTCAGCGATGAGCAAAAAAATGCCTGGTATCGCCATTGGTGCGAACTGGGTTTGCAGGCCATCGAGCAACGATTGGCTAGTGATCCGCGACGTGGTTTGTTTTGTTTTGGTGATCAACCAGGGATGGCAGATTGTTGCTTGATTCCGCAAATCTTTAATGCGCAAAGATTTCAATCTGACTTAAGTAAAATGCCGGTGATTATGGAAATTAACGAACGCTGTCTAGCGCTAGATGCCTTTAAAAATGCGGCTCCATCGAATCAAGCAGACGCTGAATAAAGAAGAATTTGGTACAAAAAAAGCCCCCTTAAGAAAATTTTATGGGGGCTTCTTTTATTTTAGAGTATCACATTGCTATAGTTTTTTCTGCTTGGAAGGCAATATTATCTGTATTAGCTGTATTAGCGCATCCCTGCAATGATCGCCTCTAATTTGATCGTATCCGCGCAAAACAGACGAATTCCTTCTGCCAATTTTTCTGTCGCCATCGCATCTTCGTTAAGCATAAAGCGGAAGGATTTTTCATTGATGTCGAGCTTTTCCAGATCCGAGGCCAAAGCAGCTTCTGGATTCAATTTCGGCGCGACCTTCGTTTCGGTATCATTGAGCTTTTGCAAAAGATCTGGGCTGATCGTTAGTAGGTCGCAGCCCGCCAACTCTAAAATTTGTGAAGTATTACGGAAACTGGCACCCATGATTTCTGTTTTGTAGCCAAATTTTCGATAGTAGTTGTAGATGCGTTTTACCGATAGAACGCCTGGATCTTCAGAACCAAAAATTTCCTGACCGGTTTGCTTTTTAAACCAATCGTAAATACGTCCAACGAAAGGGGAGATCAATTGTGCTCCGGCTTCGGCACATGCCGCTGCTTGTGCCAAGGAGAACAGTAAGGTCATATTGCAGCGTATGCCTTCCTTCTCAAGAATTTCCGCAGCGCGAATTCCTTCCCAAGTTGACGCTATCTTGATCAAAATACGCTCACGTGGAATACCTGCAGCTTCATATAGGGCGATCAATTGACGGCCTTTGGCGACTGTGGCTTGCGTATCAAATGAAAGACGTGCATCGGTTTCAGTTGAGACCCGGCCTGGTACGATTTCTAGAATCTTGACACCGAAACTGATGAGCAATTGATCGATAATCGCATCAGTTGATTTACCCGCATTTTGGGTTACCGCTTGTGCTAGCAATGGTTGATATTCGGGCTTTTGCACTGCCTTCAAAATGAGTGAAGGATTGGTGGTGGCATCACGCGGGGTATAGGCCTGCATGGATTGAAAATCACCAGTGTCTGCGACGACGGTTGTATATTGTTTGAGTTGTTCTAATTGATTCATGATAGAAGTCGATATTGGGTTCGGAAAATAAACTATTTGATGTGCACTTGTGGGGTACCGGCGACAATTTCGCCGATGACTGCGGCATCTTGAAAATCATTCTTATGAAATAATTCCAAGACTAATTCAACTGTTTCAGGGGCGCAGGCAACTAGTAAGCCGCCCGATGTTTGCGGATCACTCAATAATGCTTGCATGATCGCATCAGTTTCATTGAGGACGACATCTGCACCATAGGCCGCAAAATTTCTTGCTGAGGCGCCAGTGATACAACCTGCCATCGCCAAGTCTTTTACTTGCGGTAGCAGCGGAATGTCAGCTACGTTGATGTGCGCCGCAACTTGCGCGCCGCGACAAATTTCCAATAAATGACCGAGTAAGCCAAAGCCTGTCACATCAGTCATCGCGTGCACGCCGTCCAATTGCGAAAGTCCTTGTCCAGGCTTATTGAGCTTGGTCGTGTTCGAGATCATATTGGCATAACCTGCTTCATCCAGTTTTTGTTTTTTGAGTGCCGCAGACAGGATGCCAACGCCTAGTGGTTTACCGAGAATGAGTTTGTCGCCGACCCGAGCGTTTGAATTACGTTTAACTTTTGATGGATGAATTAAACCCATCACCACTAAACCATAAATCGGCTCCACCGAATCGATACTGTGACCGCCGGCGATGGGAATCCCAGCTTCTCGGCAAATGCTCTCACCACCTTGGATGATCTTGCCAATGACCTCAAGTGGGATTTGATTGATCGGCATACCGACCAAGGCCAGTGCCATGATCGGTGTGCCGCCCATAGCGTAGACATCGGAAATCGCATTGGTGGCGGCGATGCGACCAAAATCATAAGGGTCATCGACAATCGGCATGAAGAAATCGGTAGTAGCGATCAATGCTTGCTCGTCATTGAGTCGATAGACCGCGGCATCATCAGAGGTTTCTATGCCTACCATTAAGGCTTCAGGAATGGGAAATCCGGATGAATTCTTTAGAATTTCTGCCAGAACTCCGGGTGCAATTTTGCAACCACAGCCACCGCCATGTGAAAATGAAGTAAGACGTATTGGTTCTGTGCTCATGAATTTGCCGCTGACATTAGGAAATGGAGTGTTGATTATAGGGGAGAGCACGAGCAAAGTCGAAAAAACTCAGTCGAGATTTGATGCACATAAAAAAAGCGACCTCGGAGAGATCGCTTTTTTCGTTTTGCTAAGATCGCTTACGCCATGTTTGTGCGTGGCTAATCGTCAATTAACGGTCGCCAAAAGTGCGGCGGTTAGCATCGCCGAAACGAGATTTAGCGCCACCACCGAAACCGCCACCTTCACTACGTGGTGCTGCGTTTGGCTTGCTAAAACTACGTTGTGCTGGCTTAGCACTAGTGCCAAAACTATTGCCAGTCGTGCGCTTGTCACCTGGTTTCCAGCCACTTGCCTTGCGTGCTGGTGCACGTGCTGCCATGGCGGTTTTCTTTGGCTCAAAACCTTCGATGACATCGACAGGAATCAATTGTTTGGTGAAACGCTCGATACGTTTGACGTTCATGCTTTCTGCATGATTAACCAAGGATACTGCCAAACCTTTACGACCAGCACGGCCAGTACGACCAATGCGATGTACGTAGTCTTCTGGGAATTTAGGTAAATCATAGTTGAACACATGCGTAATGCCAGGAACGTCAATACCGCGTGCGGCAACATCTGTTGCCACCAGAACGCGAACTTGGCCGCGACGCAAAGAATCTAATGTACGGTTACGTGCACCTTGGTGCATGTCGCCATGTAAAGCGGCAGCGGCGAAACCAGCGATATTCAAGCGATCTGCAATCGTATCTGCATCACGTTTTGTCGCAGTAAATACCACGGCTTGATCCAAAGATTCATCACGTAACAAATGATCGAGCAAACGATTTTTGTGCGACAAATCATCGACGAAATGAACTTTTTGTTGAATGTTTTCGTGCTTCGTTGCGGAGCCAGCGATTTGAATAATCATTGGATCTTTGGTAATACGACGAGCCATATTGCCAACGACGCCATCCAAAGTTGCAGAGAACAACATGGTTTGACGTGTTTCAGGCGTTGCTGCAACGATTTTTTCGATATCGTCGATAAAACCCATGTCCAACATACGATCTGCTTCATCCAAGACCAAAATTTCTAATTCTGAAAAATCAATCTTGCCTGATTCCATATGGTCGATCAAACGGCCAGGTGTCGCCACCAAGATTTCTGGATTACGCGACAAGAGTTGCATTTGTTTTGGGTAAGGCATGCCGCCCAAAATCGAAACAGCTTTCACTCGACGTGAATAAGCGCTGTATTTATCTGTCGCTGTCGTGACTTGCAAAGCCAATTCGCGAGTTGGTGTCAATACCAACATCTTTGGCTTAGCGGCTTGAAAACGCGGACGTTCGCCACGTGAACGGGCGGCTTGACGTTCTTGATTTGGTGTTTTGTTTGCAGCTGGTGTTAAATCATCGCCCGCCGCTGCAAATTTATGCAAGGCTGGTAGCATGAAGGCTGCTGTTTTTCCTGAGCCAGTTTGTGAGGAAACCAATAAATCACGACCCGCAATTGCTGCTGGAACCGCTTGCAATTGGACTTCTGTCGGTGTGGTATAGCCTGTATCAGCAATAGCGCGCAGGATGGACGTGTGGAGGCCTAGTGTTTCAAAAGTCATTGTGTTCTTCTTCCGTTATTAATCTGCGCAGGGTAAAAACCAAGCGCGCAAAAAAGCAGCGTCAACCAATCGAAATGAACAAAGAAAACCAGTACCGAAAACGGTACAAATAAGGAATACGATGAAATTTCGGCACAAAAGCTTTGCGCCGGGATGATGTCTATGTGTGAAACCAGACATACAGGGCGGGAGGGCTTTACATGGCAGTATCGATAATTCTGGATACGCAAGGGCTACGGTGCTACCTACTACAAAAATCGCATGGCAATTTATATTGCACTGCAAAAACGAGACTATACAGCAAATTTAAGCTTCACGCATCTAAAACTTACGGCTCTTTAAATTGCTTAAGAAAAATCAATCTGAATTTCATTATTTAATTTGTTGTGCTTGTCATTGAAAGAAATGAGCGAAAATACGCGCTGCTTTGGCTACTTTATGAAATCAGAAAATTATGAAAAGTAATACTCGTGAGAGCAATGTTTGTGGGCGTGATGCAAAACTACTATTTGTCGTTATGGTGTTGAGCTTTTTTTGTATGGGATTTAGTAAGGCTGATACCTTAAGTGTCGCTGTTGCTGCCAATGTGCAATTTGCATTTGATGATTTAAAAGAGGAATTTAAAAAGCAAACGGGTCATGATTTAAAAGGCGTCTTTAATTCCTCAGGTAAGTTTGTCAGCCAAATTACAAATGGCGCGCCATTTGATGTCTTTATGTCGGCTGATATGGATTACCCAACTGTGCTTTATCAACGAGGTTTTAGTAACGCAGCGCCGAAGATTTACGCTTATGGTTCTCTGGTGTTATGGACGAATAAAAATATAGATTTAAAGTTATGGCAAAGCTTATTACAAAGCGAAAAAATTCAAAAGATCGCGATTGCAAATCCGAAAACGGCGCCTTACGGACGAGAAACAATTCGGGCACTCAAGCATTTCAAACTTGATGCGAGGCTTGAGTCACGTTTGATTTATGCGGAGAGTATTTCGCAGGTGAATCAGTATATTTATTCAGGTTTGGTCGACATAGGTTTTACTGCAAAATCAGTGGTCGTTTCTACTGAGATGCAAACCACAGGTAAATGGATAGATTTGCCTTTGGAGAGTTACACGCCAATTGCCCAAGGAGTGATTATTTTAAAGCATGGGCGAGATAACTCGCCCAAACTTGCGCAGCAGTTTTATGATTTCTTGTCGACGGCAAAAGCGAAAGCTATTTTTCAGAAGAATGGATACGCGATACCGTGAATAAGCTACCTGGAAAAATCATCAGTATCGAAACTGAAGGCAGCATTGCTTTAGTCGAAGTGGCAGTCGGAGAGCTCA
>JAYVHZ010000244.1:0-6529 GCA_043770645.1 Undibacterium sp.
CACATGTACGCGGTCATAAAAACCGGTGGCAAACAATATAAAGTTGTCGCTGGTGAAAAACTTAAAGTAGAACAGATACCTGCAGACATTGGCTCCGAATTCACTATCGATCAAGTACTCGCTATGGGTGCTGGAGAAACCATTCAATTTGGTACTCCGCTGGTCGCAGGTGCAACGGTGCTAGTTAAGGTAATCGACCAAGGTCGTCACGACAAAGTTCGCATTTTCAAAATGCGTCGTCGTAAGCATTACCAAAAGCGCCAAGGTCATCGCCAAAACTATACTGAACTGCAAATCGTTTCGATCAACGGTTAATTCCGTCGAACTACGTTAGCAATTTCACCAGAATATTCAAGGAGCTATTAAATGGCACATAAAAAAGGCGGCGGCACCACGCGCAACGGCCGTGACTCAGAGTCAAAACGCTTAGGCGTTAAAGTTTACGGCGGCCAAGCTATCAATGCTGGCGGTATCATCATTCGTCAACGCGGTACAAAAGTACACGCCGGTGAAGGTGTTGGTATGGGTAAAGATCACACTTTGTACGCTCTGGTAACAGGCAAAGTACAATTTGCAATCAAAGGCGCGTTACGTCGCCAAACAGTAATGGTTGTTGCTTAATTCATTAAGCGTACAATTTGCTGAATAAAAAGGCTCTGCCATAGGTAGAGCCTTTTTGGTTTTCAGAGGAATTGGAAGTAAATGTTACAAAAAATGCTGAAAACTAGTATTAGTTAACTTCTATATGAAACATGATGATCGTAGCGATCGTCAAGCTTAATTGCCTTAGCCAATTAGCATACTTTGTCTTAGAACATTGTCTATTGCTGCTAGTGAAATAAAACAGCACAATAGCCCGTTCAGACTCTCAATTCGTAATCACCCAGTGTTCAGTTTTTAAACGCGTCTAGATCACACCAGATGCCACCAAAAAGAAAGACTGGGAATCAAGGCTGAAAAGCCCTTTCGTTTAGGCGGCAAACATGAAATTTATTGACGAAGCAAGAATCGAAGTCATTGCAGGTGACGGCGGCAACGGTGTTGCGTCCTTCTGTCGTGAGAAATTCCGCCCGTTCGGCGGTCCCGATGGTGGTGACGGCGGCAAAGGCGGCAGTATTTTCGCCGTCGGCGACCGTAACATCAATACCCTGGTCGATTTCCGCTATTCCAAATTACACAAAGCCAAAGACGGTGAAAACGGTCGTGGCGCAGATTGCTACGGTAAGGGCGCGGACGATATCCGTTTGCGTATGCCGGTCGGCACCCTAATTATGGACAGAGATACCGATGAAGTTATCGCCGATATCACGGAGCATGGTCAAGAAGTTTTATTAGCGCGTGGCGGTGAAGGTGGTTGGGGAAACATCCATTTCAAATCATCGACCAATCGTGCACCTCGCCAACGCAGTGATGGTAAAGAAGGCGAACGTCGCGAACTGAAACTTGAATTAAAAGTGCTGGCAGACGTTGGTCTTTTGGGTTTGCCAAATGCAGGTAAATCGACTTTTATCACAGCTGTTTCCAATGCACGCCCTAAAATCGCTGATTATCCTTTCACGACTTTGCATCCAAACTTGGGTATGGTTCGCGTTAGTCACGAGAAGAGTTTCGTGATCGCCGATATTCCTGGATTGATCGAAGGCGCAGCGGATGGTATCGGCCTCGGCGTACAATTTCTCAAGCATTTACAACGCACAGGTTTGCTCTTGCACATCGTTGATTTGGCGCCGTTTGATGATGATGTCGATCCAGTTAAAGACGCGAAAGCTTTGATTAAAGAATTAGCCAAGTACGACGAATCGCTGGCAGAAAAACCACGCTGGTTAGTCTTGAATAAGCTCGACGTTTTAAGTGCAGAAGATCGCAAAAAACGCGTCAAAGATTTCGTTAAGCGCTTCGGATGGAAAGGCCCAGTATTTGAAATTTCCGCCTTGAATCACGAAGGTTGCCAAGCTTTGGTCAACGATATCTATGCGCATTTAGCAGAGAAGCGCCAAGCAGAACAACGTTCACAAGAAACCCAGATGAAAGAAGAAGCACAGGGAATTTTGTCGATTGATCCGGATGATCCACGTTTTAAAGTGATTGATTGATTCGATTATCTCGAATTGATGCAAATGTAAAAAAGAGCCGACTTGTTCGGCTCTTTTTACGTTTACCTTCTATTTCTTTATGATTTTCAATCAGAATAAAATTCTGAAAATTAAAACAATTTCAGAATAATGTATAATCTGTGTGATTCAATTTCGAATGAAAACGCAATATATTGTTCCTTATGCAATCCCTAATCCAAAATGCCAAACGCCTGATTATCAAAGTCGGTTCCTCTCTCGTCACCAACGAAGGTCGTGGTCTTGACCGTGTCGCTATTGCGAATTGGGCGCAACAAATTGCTGCCTTAAGAGCGATGGGTAAAGAAGTCGTGCTGGTTAGTTCGGGCGCGATTGCCGAAGGCCGGCAGCGCTTGGGTTTTGAAACGCGTCCTAAAGGCGTGCATGAGTTGCAAGCTTGTGCGGCGGTTGGGCAAATGGGCTTGGCGCAGATTTATGAAACCAGCTTTCGGGCGCATGATTTGGGGACTGCGCAGATTTTATTGACGCATGCAGATCTGGCGGATCGTGAACGTTACTTGAATGCGCGATCCACTTTGTTGACCTTACTTGGTTTCGGCATCGTGCCTGTGATTAATGAGAATGATACCGTGGTGACGGATGAAATCAAATTCGGCGATAACGATACGCTCGGCGCTTTAGTGGCGAATCTGGTGGAAGCCGATGCCTTGATTATTTTGACCGACCAACATGGTTTGTATACTGCCGATCCACGCAAGAATCCCGATGCGCAATTTGTGCACGAGGCGCGGGCTGGTGATGTGGCTTTGGAGGCGATGGCGGGTGGCGCAGGTTCTAGTCTTGGCAGTGGCGGTATGTTGACCAAAGTTCTTGCGGCAAAACGCGCTGCGAGTTCTGGTGCGCACACGGTGATTGCTTGGGGGCGTGAAGATAATGTGCTGGTGCGCCTGGCAAACGGTGAGGCCATAGGCACCCAATTGAGTTCTGATATGGCACCACTAGCCGCACGTAAGCAATGGATGATGGATCATTTGCAGACTTCGGGGCAAGTTGTTTTGGATGCGGGTGCGGTAATCAAACTGCGTGACGAAGGTAAATCTTTACTGGCGATAGGCGTGTCTGATGTGCGAGGTGAATTTGGTCGCGGTGCGGTGGTGAGTTGCGTGGATGACAGTGGACGAACTATCGCGAAGGGTTTGAGTAACTATAGCAGTGGCGATGCGCGCCGCATTATGCGTAAGGCGTCTTCTGAGATTGAAAGTATTTTGGGATTTGTAGAAGAGCCGGAACTAATTCATCGAGATAATTTGGTCTTGGTTGCCTAAGTTCCGATTGGTATTTAACAATAAAAAAGCCCGCGATGTTTGAACATTTTGCGGGCTTTCCTGTTTTATGGTGATGATTTATTTATCAGGCATCCGTACCAAAGTTGATTTGCCAAACAAGCTTTCGATCAAATCTACCGCCAAGATCGCCGTTTGATTGCGTAAATCCAAAGCAGGATTGAGTTCAACGATGTCGAGCGAACGCAATAAACCGGTATCAGCAATCATTTCCATACACAATTGCGCTTCACGATAGGTTGGGCCACCGAGAACTGCAGTACCAACGCCAGGTGCGATGTCTGGATCGAGGCAGTCGAGATCGAAGCTGACATGAATATGGGTATTCTCATCAACGCCTTCGAGCGCCTTCAACATTACCGCGCGCATGCCATGCTCGTCGATGTAGCGCATGTCGAATACAGGAATTCCCATGTCATGGATAAATTGACGTTCGCCATCATCCACGCTGCGGATGCCGATTTGACGGATTTCGTTTGGCTGCATCGCAGGTGTGTAGCCGCCATAGGCGATTAATTGTTCCGGACCATGACCCATCAGGCAAGCGACCGGCATGCCGTGGATATTGCCACTTGGGCTGATGGTAGAAAGGTTGCTATCTGCATGAGCATCGAACCACAAGACGCGTAGTTTTTTGCCCGTGTCTTTGCAATGTTTTGCCACCGCGCTAATCGAGCCAATCGCTAGACAATGATCGCCGCCCAGCATCATTGGTAGATGGCCTAGCTTTAATGCGTTGCTCACTTCGTCATAAACTGCTTGATTCCAGTCTATCGCCTCGTTCAGATGGCGTAAGCCATTAACCGGTGCTTGCCAAGGATTAGCAGGGCCATGCAAATTGCCATGATCAATTACTGCCAATTCTCTGGCTTCGAGTGCTTGTACCAAGCCAGCGACGCGTAAAGCGTCCGGCCCCATACCAGCACCTTTGACACTGGCGCCTACGTCGGTCGGTGCGCCTATGAGTGAGATCGTTGTCATACTTGTTTTCACTTTCAAAAAACTAGAAGAGGATTCTTTGTTTGATTCATAGCGCTTTTGTGTGTGCCTGCGCTGACGGACGTAATACTACTGTCTTGCTGATGGTGTGAGAAATTTTTTTTGCTTTTTAAAGGCATTAAATTAAGCAATTTCAATCCATTCAGTTGCAGGAATTATAGGCGCTTAGTTAAAAATTTGATTTCGTAATTGTCGGTTATAATCAACTCAATAGAAATTAAATTGTCGATAGTCTTTGTTCTAAGAAATTTAAAGTATTTATTGTGAATTTTTATGGAATTAATGAGAAAGTGAACTCGTATGGATAACTATGATCTGAACATTTTGCGATACTTGCAGGTTGATGGTCGCATCAGTAATTTGCAACTAGCAGAGAAGATCCATTTATCACCGCCACAAACCTTGCGCCGAGTGCGTGCGCTGGAAGAGGCTAAAGTGATTCGCGCCTATACCGCGCAGGTTGCACCAGAAGCGATCGGTTTAGGCGTCATGGCCTTCGTTAGTTTATCGCTGGATAGAGAACAATATCGTAATGTGCGTGAAATCGAACGTCATTTGAGGGCTTTCCCCGACATTATTGAGTGCCATACGATTTCCGGTGACTTTGACTATTTGCTTAAAGTTGTCGCCAATGACTTGAAGAGCCTGTCGCAGTTTTTGACCGATAAGCTGATGCAAGTGCCGGGCGTGGGCAATCTGCGTTCTATGATTTGCATGGAAGAAATTAAGCCGGTTAGTGGTTTACCCATACGGTAATCTTATCTTTACACAACGAAATCGATAGTTTTGCTGCGCATTGCGTATGCATGCAGGTAAAATGCCAAATTATTACGAATTCGGGCTGTTTGTGCTCTGATCGTTATAGATTCTGCCCGTGGCTGATGCTTAGTTCATTATTGATACGGGATTATTAAACTCATTGAAAGGTGATCCTTCATGTTGAAGAAAAATATTATGGCTGCGGCCTTCGTCTTGGGTAGCGCATTGTTGAGTGCACATGCTGCAGCGCAGACTAGCTATTTTGGTGGTTCTGTTGGGCGTGCTAAATGGGACTTTGATTGTGCTGGCGCGAATAGTTGTCACACCGCTGCAGGTAGTTGGAAGCTATTTGGCGGCTATGATTTCTCGCCAAATTTCGGCGTTGAAGGTTCTTATGTTTATTTGAATGAAGTTGGCGCAACAGCATCGACTTTGAAAGCTACCTTCAATGGTCGTGGTGCTGATTTGGCTGCGGTTGCAAAAGTGGCGCCAATGAATAACTTCGTCGGATTCGCTAAACTGGGTGTCGCCTTCATGAAAGGTGAGGTTGTTGCCAGTAATTTCGTCTCTACTGGCTCTGAGACGCATTATTCCGGTCAGCCTTTGATTGGTTTTGGTGCGATCTATCAAGTTGATAAAAAAATATCGATTCGCGCGGAAGTTGATTTCCGTAAAGTGAAAGTTGCTGGTGTTACGCAAACCACGTTCGGTGTGACTAACTACACCATCGGTCTGCAATCTGAGTTTTAAGTTGTGCGAACCTCAGTATAGATGTTTGATCAAGCGGGCTGATCTAAATGATCGGCCTGTTTTTTTTGGTGCGCCCGGCAGGGCGCACTTACTTGGAGGTGAAAGTCCTCTACTCACCCGATAAGGGGAAGAGTTAGCCGAACGGCAAGGGTGTCGCGGGTGACTGCGAATCTGAGGGGAGCCAAAGGCAAAGCGCTGGTCTGACGAAAAGGAAGTGGATATTAGGCGGCGTAGTCGGGTGAGATGGCCAATATCATCAAAGCCCGATACTTATACGGAAGGCTACGACGTAAATCCAACAGGCATAAGCGTGAAGGTAGTTTTTGTTTTGCAGCGATGGATGATGGTGACGCCTTTCAGTGACTCATCCACGCCTCGATAACCCAAGTTGACATACGCTGTTTTGACACCGACGTTTTGATTCATCAAGAGGATGTTAGTTTGCTCGATTTGGTCTGCCAAAGTATGATCATCGTAAGGGTTGTTCGGGAAACTTTTTGCACAGAGAATGAGCTTTTGCGAAGTCATAATTAAACGCATCCAGCGTCTTGATAACTGGGAAACCAGCCAGACGTGTCATCATGCTTTGCTTGCGCACGGTACGCC
>JAYVHZ010000245.1:0-5588 GCA_043770645.1 Undibacterium sp.
TGAACGAGGATGAATTTTGTTAAAGAGTTCAAACACCGACCCAAGGTTTTTTTATTGTTCACCGCCATTTGCTCATGAAAAAAATAATTTATTTTTTATTCGCCTTGTTTCTTGCGGAGTTTAGCTCTGCAAGAGATTTTTATACAAAAAATTCGGCGCTTAATATTGAGCGCTATCGCTATTCTATTGAATTAAATGATCATAGTGCGCACATCAAAGGCAGCGCCCTGATTACCGTTCGAGCTTTGACAGCGATAACAGCATTCGAATTAGATCTCGGGCAGGTCGATCACGCAGGTAAAGGTATGCGTGTGCTGAGTGTCACGATGCGGGGACAGAACCTGATACATCAACATCAAAGCGAGAAGCTAAAAATAACGCTTCCAGAAGCAATGGCGGCAAATGCAGTCTTTGACTTGCAAGTTGATTATGAAGGTGAACCTCGGTCAGGCTTGCATATTGGTCAGAATAAATTTGGCGATCGCGTTTTCTTTGCTGACAATTGGCCAGATCAAGGACATCAGTGGCTTCCTAGTATTGATCATCCTAGCGATAAAGCCGCAGTGGAGTTCATTGTCACCGCGCCAAGTCATTATGCTGTTGTCGCGAACGGTTTGAAAATTGAAGAAAGTAGTTTGGATGGTGATCGTAAGCTCACACATTGGCGTGAGGATGTGCCGATTCCCGTCAAAGTGATGGTGATCGGTGTTGCTCGATTTGCAATGCAAGAAAGTGCTAAATTAAATGATGTGTCGATCACTAGCTGGGTATTTCCACAAAATCGGAGAGAAGGATTTCATGATTACAGCGTGGCCGTCCGAGCTTTAGATTATTTCCAAAAAAATGTTGGGCCTTATCCATACAAGAAACTGGCGAATGTGCAATCGAAGACGCGTTTTGGCGGACTTGAAAACGCAAATACAATTTTTTATTTTGAAAATTCAGTGACCGGCAAAGGGGAACAGGAAGCATTAATCGCACACGAAATTGCACATCAATGGTTTGGTAATTCGGCGACTGAAGATGACTGGCATCATGTATGGTTAAGCGAAGGATTTGCGACTTACTTTACGAATCTTTATCTGGAGCATACTTATGGTCGCGAACAATTCGTAAAGCAGCTTCTGGCAAATCGTGACAAAGTGATTCGCTATCATCAAAAAATTGTTCGTCCGATCGTCGATGTCACTATTGAAGATCCGAAGAACGTCTTGAGTCCGAATACCTACGAGAAAGCTGGGTGGGTTCTGCATATGCTGCGCCAAGAGTTGGGCGACGAATTGTTTTGGCAAGGTATACGTCATTATTATGGAAAATTCGCAGGAAAGAACGCCATGAGCGTAGATTTTCAAGCATCCATGGAGCAGGTTTCTGGTAAGGATTTGTCGGCCTTCTTTCAGCAATGGCTATACCAAGCGGGGTATCCTAAATTAGCTGTGCAATGGAAGTACGATGGTTGGAAAAAAGAGCTTCAAGTAAAAATTGAGCAATTGCAAACGCAGGCGCATTTTGACTTTCCACTCGAATTTGCAACGCAAAGTAGTGTTGATCAATTTCAATTGCAATCTGTACGTATTCAAAATAAGGTGAGCGAGTTTAAGTTTCCGATGCAGTCAGCCCCTAAGTCTCTAAGTTTGGATCCGATGGTAAAGCTTTTGTTCGAAGCAAAAATTGAGAAAAAATAACTGCTCTGTCTACATCGATTAATACGAAAGTTGGTGCACCGTTCATTTGACACCAAATCATGTGACACCAAATCATGTGACACCAAATGAAAACGCCAGCTTGTGCTGGCGTTTTCATTGGTGATGTTTATTTCTGTCGAAATTCTAAAGACTACTCTTTAGCTTTTTCTGTGCCAGCAGCAGTTGCTGGTTTTGCGGCTGGCCAAGCTACGCCCAACCAAGCTGCATTGAGTGCTTTTTGTTCATCCGTCACTGTATCGACTGCCTTCACTTTTGCTTTGCCTTTGACTTGACGGATTGGTGTGAATTCTATTTCACGCAATTCGTCGCGGCGGAAAACCGATAACTTAATTGGTGTTTGTTGCAATAACCAAAGTTTGTCATTGATATCCTTTGGTGTTAAACGCAAACCATTTGCCGCAACCAAAACATCACCTGCAACCACGCCAGCTTTCCATGCCGGGCTATCACGTTCGACTTCAATCACCAAAGGATGATCGCTGGTGTCGCGAGTACGCCAGCCTGTGAACCATTCTTCCTTTTGTTCATCATCTTTGCCACCTTCGATGACGTAACGCATACCAACGTGATTCAGAAGTTCAGTGAATGGGATTTCGCCCGTGCTGTCAACATACTTAGACCACCATGCCGACCAATCATTGCCTGTGACCGTCTTGAGTGCTGTACGCACATCCGCTTCGGTATAGCCGCCTTTATCGACGGTATGGTGTTGGTACAAATATTGATGAACATGCTCGAAACCTTTGGCACCTTTGGTCTGGCGACGGATTTCTATATCGATCGCATGGGCTAACAACATGCCTTTACTATAAATATTGACGGAGGCATTTCGTGCACGCTCTCCACCAGCATCGATCCATGCATCAAAACTCGATTCTGCAGCATTTTGTTGGAAGCGACCTGGTTGACGTTCGTATGCAAACATCGCTTTCGATAACTCTTCAAAAAATTCATCACGTGTTTGGATGCCAGCACGTAAAGTCAACAACTCTTCAAAATAGGAGGTATTACCTTCAGCCATCCATAATAAGCGTGTGTAATTTTCTCGTTGATATTCGTACGGCACCATCTCTTTCGGACGATAAGCTTTCACATTCCATGTGTGTACAAATTCATGTGCAGCGGTGCGCAAGAAACCGAGATATTCTTTACGTGGAGAGAAGCCCCAACGATTTTTTTGAATGACCGTAGAGTTTAAATGTTCAGTTGCACCACCAACGCCATCCGTCGCATGAACGATAAATAAATAGCGTTTAAATGGATAAGGACCAAATAATTTTCGACCACCTTCAACAATCTTCTTCAAATCGCCAGCCATTTTTTTACCGTCATAATTACCACGACCCCAAATCGCTAATTCAATCGTGTGGCCATCGACATCAAAGCTATGAAATTCATGTTCGCCAGTTTCAATCGGAGAATCAATTAAGACATCATAGTTTTTGGCAACGAAGCAATTGTCGCAGTTGCCCTTATCCATACCAGAGCGCGAGATCCAATTTTTCGGCGTGTCTAAGCTGACTTTGACAGGCTGACTGCGAAATGGTGCTGCATACATCAAGACGCCACTGGCATCGAGATAGGCGTGAGTGTCATCAATATGCTGTGTGCGTTCGCCCAAAGCGTTGGCAAACACTTCGTAAGAAATCTTAACGGTATCGCCCGGTTGCGTTTTAACTTGCCAAGTACCTTTATCGGTTTTTGCGAAACTCAATGCCTTGCCTTTGCCATTCGTCGCCACAAATTGACGGACATTTTTCCCTAGGTTTAATACTTCGTAGCGACCAGTACGCCAGATCGGCATTTGCACATCCAAGGTCTTGCCAGAAACAGCGGGGAAGTCGATTTGTACCTCCGCTAAATGTTGAGCTGGGTTGGTGATTTTGATTTGATATTGAACATCGGCGAAAGCGGATGGTGCTGCCATGGCACAAGCCAAAGCGAGGTATCTAAGAAGTGTCTTTTTCATCTTATGTTTTTGTTGAGCTAGTGGGAGTTTATTTGCGCAAAATGACATTGCAAGGCAAGCATGCAGGCAAAATTAAACCTTGTCAATGAAGCGCTGGATATGAAAATTTATTTTTATAATTTGAAGGCTAAATCAAGAAAATAATTTACTAAGCTTTGCACACGTTTGGCCATGCATTGGGGTTCGATGCGTTTTTTTTGCCATGCGTATCGTTTTGCATCCGACGTTGGGTATATCTGATATTCAGACTTTTATTCGCGCTCTGGAGTAATCGAGAGAATAAATATTTTCGCATTAATGGAAAAAATATTTTCAAATTTATGAATTGATTGACTTTTTGGGGGATGAAAAAACTTATAACTTGGCAAGGGCGGAGTTTGAATTTGAATTGATTGAAAAACAAAAAAGCCACGTAATTGATTACGTGGCTTTTTAAATTCTGGCGGAGAAACGGGGATTCGAACCCCGGGTAGGCTATGAACCTACGCACGCTTTCCAGGCGTGTGACTTAAACCACTCATCCATCTCTCCGAATTCGTCAAATAGCTTAAACTGCTTTAAGTCATTTGGGAAGCTGGAAAGTATAGCAGAGATTGTTTTGACGGTAAATGCAAAAATGTGGAGTTTCTCGTGATTTGCTGGCGTTTCTTACATTGAATACTCAATTTTGTAATGGGCAAAGGCTATAATCTCGCCCTATGAACTTATTAAGAACACTGGCTGCAATTAGCAGTATGACTATGCTGTCGCGTATTACGGGTTTGATCCGTGATGTGTTGTTTGGCGCTTATTTTGGCGCGACCGCGATGATGGATGCTTACGTACAGGCATTTAAGATCCCGAATTTTTTTCGCCGCTTATTTGCAGAAGGTGCCTTCTCCCAAGCCTTTGTGCCGATTCTTGCCGAGTATCGTAATAAGAGTTCCGATGCTGAAGTTAAAGAATTGGTCGATCACGTCGCGACTGTGTTGGTATGGGCTTTGTTATTTACCTGTGTGATCGGGGTGGTTGGAGCTCCTGTCTTGGTATTGATGTTTTCCTCTGGTTTTTGGGGAACACCAAAGTTTGATTTGACAGTCAATCTTACTCGTATCATGTTTCCGTATATTGGTTTCATGTCTTTAGTTGCGCTCTCTAGTGGAATTTTGAATACTTGGCGCCGATTTAAAATTCCTGCCTTCACCCCAGTTTTACTTAATCTTTGTTTTATCGTCGCAGCTTACTTTTCCTTAGCTTGGTTTGGAAAAGAAAAGCAAATTTATGCATTAGCGTTTGCCGTTTTTGTTGGCGGTTTGTTGCAGTTAGCGATACAAATTCCCTCCTTGATACAAATTGGTATGTTGCCGCGAATTTCTTGGAATCCCGCTTTTGCATTGCGCGATCCTAAAGTTCGTCGTGTGTTGAAACAGATGGGACCAGCGGTGTTGGCAGTGTCTGCAACACAAATCAGTATCATGATCAATTCAACTTGGGCTTCATTTATGCCCGATGGCAGTGCCTCTCAATTGAATTTTGCGGATCGCTTGATGGAATTTCCATCGGCGATGTTGGGCGTCGCACTGGGGACAGTTTTGCTGCCTAGTTTGTCGGCTGCCAAAGCAAATGCGGATAAAACAGAATACTCATCCTTGTTGGACTGGGGTTTGCGCTTAACCTGTTTATTGGCTTTGCCCGCTGCGATTGGCTTGCTGACTTTGTCGGATGCTTTAACCGCGACCTTATTTCACAATGGTAAATTTGATGCCCATGCAGTGAATGAAACAGCCAAAGCGGTCGCTGCTTATGGGGTCGGTTTAACCGGTTTAATTTTGGTAAAAATCTTGGCGCCAGGTTTTTATGCACAACAAGATATTCGAACGCCTGTCAAAATCGCTCTGATTGTTTTAGTCATTACGCAGATCATGAATGTCTTG
>JAYVHZ010000246.1:0-4852 GCA_043770645.1 Undibacterium sp.
CAAGATTCATACGAGCGTAAATTGGTTGCATCCAAAGATTCAATATCGGCTTCATTTGGTCATCTCAATAAACAAATCTTCCAAACTTAAGCGCTCAGATCGAATATCGTTGCGGGCAAATAACTCTGCACTTTGCGCTGCACTCCATTGACCGAGTAAGCGAGTCGTGCCGTCTGTTAGGCGACTGGTTTGCAAAATTTTGTGCGGTGCCAATTGATTGATCACTTGCGACTCTCCTGTTACCAGCACAGTCACTTCCATCAAATCGTCTAGCATTTGCTGATGGACGATTCTGCCGTTTGCCAGAAACGCGACTTTCATCGCTACCCGTTCCAGATCTGACAGGATATGGGTAGAAAACAGGATGGTGGTATTTTGATCGATGACGCTATCGACAATCTCTCTCAAAAAATCTCGACGTCCAGCAGGATCTAGGCTAGCAACTGGCTCATCCAAAATCAACAATTCAGGTTCGTAAGCCAAAGCCCGAATAATCGATAAACGTTGTTTTTGTCCGCCCGAGAATTGACTAATGAGCTTATCTGCTGGCAACTCCCAGCGCTGCATCAAAGCCTCCACTTTGGCGTCATTCCAACGTGGATATAGGGCTTTAAAATAAGCCAACATTTGACGCGGTGTCAGCCATTCAAACAAATCACTATTTTGCGGAACATAGGCAATCTTCGCTTTGGTAGCATCCGACAGATTGCGCACATCTTCGCCAAACAAGCGCACTTCACTTTCTGGCTCCACATCACGCAAGCCCAACAAACATTCAATTAGGGTGGATTTACCTGCGCCGTTGCGACCCAGCAATCCGACGATACTGCCAGCGTCAATGTCCCAATCCAAGTTCTTTAATACTCGCTGAGGCTTAAACTGCTTGCTCAAGCCTCTGATACTGATAACTGCTTGCGTTGTGGTCTGCATAATGTGTCCTGATTGGTTACCGAATTAAGTAACAATATCGAGAAATACTCATCTAAAAATTCATTACCTGAATTGGATTCTTCAATCGATGATTCAACGAATTTGAGTCACTTCAAGACCTTGTTTCTTCAAAAGATCCACCACACTTTTTTCACCTGCTAGATGACCCGCACCGACCACCACGAACAGTCTCTTCCCAGCTTTCAGCATGTCATTTATTTTAGTAACCATACCTTCATTACGATCATCCATCAGCATCTTCATAATGCGCTTAGATCCTGCATTTTTATTCGCGGACTCATCGAATACCTTGGCGATTGCTGCGGTATCTGCGTCATTCCAGCTAGTAACGATATTCCGAAACTCTTTCATCATTTCGCCCTTTTTCATTCCATCGATTAAAGAAGAAATCAAAGCATCGCTTTCCTCATCATTGAGGCCACCGATAATGTCTGCTTGAAAATCTAAGCTTTCCAATTCGACTAAGGTTTTCTTGTCGGTCTTGCTCCGTTTAATGAAATGATTATCGATACCATGTGCAGGATCAAATCCCATTTGCATGCCCATTTGCACCGCAATTGCGGAGGTGATGGTAAAAGGTTTCAAACCTTGCATTTGCTCCGCACTAGGACCGAACATCGCCTTAAAATTCGCCCATGTTGCCGGGGTGAGATGATTTTCTAATTTATCTGGCGCCGCGTACATCATCTTTGGCATCACCCCTTGGACGGCATTCATATCTGTGGTATCGACTTCAACAGCCACAGTATCGGCCTGCAAATAGGCAGCTTCAACCTTGGGTGACATAGGATAAAAATCCGCTTTAGCGATATGAATTGATCCAAATAAATAAGCAACTTTATCACCAGACTTGATCTCAAATAGTAAACCACGTGTAGCCGACTTCGCACTCGCATCGGCCTTTAATTTAGGCGCTGACGCATCGACTCGAGCGTAGCTGCTCGCCGTAACAAGAGCCAACAGGCTAATGACGAATATTTTGGAAAACAATACTAAAATTTGCTGAACTGCGCGCATAAAAACTCTCCTTATCAATACGATCGATATAAAAATCCGTGCCTTAGCCGGCCGATTTCTTTTCCAAAATTTCACTAAACAACTGCAACACATCTGTTGATGCCAACTTTAATTGCTGCGCCTCTAGTCCAACTCTTTCCAAACTAGGGCGAATCAACTCCAAACGTGCTTCTGCCTGCTCGAACTGAGATTCACGCTGTGCGATGATCATACCCATGCCACGACGCCGCGCCAGCCAGCCATCTGCTTCCAGTAAGCTATACACCTTAGAGACCGTCATCGGATTCACACCCAAGGTGCTGGCAACTTCACGCACTGACGGCATTGCATCACCGGCGTGAATTTGCCCACCCAAAATCTGGCGTCGTAATTGCTCTACCATTTGCCGATAAATGGGTTCACTGCTACCGGTAGCAATCTGAAAGATATCTACTGGTAAATCACGATTCATTATCATAAGAACGTCTTCTTAAAATTTACTGTATGCATATACTAATACAGTGAATTTAAAAGTTCAAGGCCTTTTTTATAGAGTTATATTGAACCCATATTTTTCATTCGAACTTAGGAAGATGATGGATGCAGTTTTCGAGTCAGCATTAATGTCCGATGCTGTGGCGCTGGCTAACAAACGCGCAAGCGAGTTTTTCCCAGCGCTCCGAAGGAGGCGAAGCGCTCTTGAGTTAAATCTTGAATCAAATCAAGATTTAACTTTGATTTCACAAACGGATAGTCATCGTTAGGAACTGATGCGCTAGCGACACAGCTCCCCACTGCTTAGACTGCATTGTTTTGCACGCGCTTCGCAGCATCCACCGATTCAATTTTCTCTCTAAAGGAGTACCAAAATAAACCAATGGCGAGCAGAGAGAAAGTCCAATAATCCTTAGGAGCACCGAACCACCAATGTTTGTGCCAAAACACGTCAACGGGGTTAAATCTTTCCCATCCAAAAGCCGGATTAAGCATAAACCAAAGAAAATCCTCAACGATCCAAAACAACATAATGCATGCTAGAGCTCGCGCTTGCAGTTTCCATGACCACGTTTGCAGAAAGAAGAAAGGCCAATGAAAAATCATAGCAACAAATGGAAAGACCCAAGCGTGATAACCAGTCATGGCACGCCCGCCCCAGAAGCTATCAAGTAACCAGTGCTGCTCGATACGCCAAGTTGGCAAGCTTGTAGCCCACCCGGATCCGCCCTCAATTTGGATTTCAACTTCCGCAAAAAATACTGCCATCAAACTGACCCACATCACAGTGAGCATGAATGCTTTCCAATTAAATCGCATGCAATTTTCCCTTGTTAGTTTTAGGCTAAAAATGAGTTTTTCATAATTCATTGATCACACAATCAAAAACATGTCGCGCCGCATGTGGACGTCCTAAACGCGTAGCCTGCTCGCGCATTTGGTCTAATTTTTGCGGTTGTTCAATCAAGCTGCGCAATCTAAATTCTAAAGCGATGCTGTCAATTGCTTTGATTGCCGCCCCCTGCTCCATGACATAGTCAGCATTGCGTTCTTCTTGGCCTGGAATTGGCGCATTCACGATCATCGGTAAACCTAATGCCAAGCATTCCGAGGTGGTGAGCCCACCTGGTTTAGTGATAATCAGATCGGCACACGCCATCAGGCGTTCTACCTGCGAGCTAAAACCGACAGGAAAGAGGCGATCTGGGTAGTGTTTTGCCAGCGCTTGTAAGGCATGTAATGTAGGTACATTTTTTCCGGCAAGAACGATTAACTGAAAAGCAGGATCACAAGTGCTGCCATCAAATTCCAAATTGAGCAAGCGAGCCGCGAGCTCGTCTAAATTACCCAAGCCAGCACCACCGCCCATCAGCATAAAAGTGAGTTTATGCGGATCTAATCCCAATTCGTTCGCACAAATTTCTCTATCAAGCCGTTGTGAAAAGGCGGGCATGATAGGAATGCCTGTGACGCGTATTTGTTCCGCAGGGATACCACTGGCTCGCATGCGAAACGCCACCTCTTCATTGGCGGCGAAATAACCCGCCATGCCAGTCTGCACCCACATTCGATGTAAATCGAAATCGGTCACTTGCACCCACACCGGACAAGCTAACTCCTGCCGCGTGATCAATCTCGCCAACATTTCCGCAGGCAAAAAATGGGTACAGATAATCGCATCTGCTTGCAGCTTCTTAATCTCTCTTAGCAAAGCTTTGGCATTCCATCGCTCAACGCTGCGACGTAATTTTTCCATCGAACTATCACGCTTTGCTTCATTCGTGAAGTTATACAGATACCCCCAAAGGGTCGGTGCTCGATTGACCAGCTGAAGATAAAAATCGGTGTATATCTTGCGGAACCCACTCGTCACATAGTCCATCACATCCAGATGAATTAAGGTGCAAGTCGGATCTGCTTGCGCGGCATAGGCGCGAATCGCTTCAGCAGCGCGGGCATGCCCGGCACCTGCTGAAACACTGAGTAATAGAATTGTTTTACCGGATTTTTTTGAGATATCTGCCATATGCGGCAGATTGTAGAGAGCCTACGTGACAGACTAATGACAAACGATTTCACGCATCAAGATAAACAAAGAACGTAGCGTTTGATCTTCTGCTACGTCTTTAAACTGACGATCAATTTACTGCTTTTCAAATACCAAATCCCAAACACCATGACCCAATTTCAAACCCCGATTTTCAAATTTGGTCACTGGACGGTAATCAGGACGCGGTGCGTAACCGTCTGCCGTGTTTTTCAAACTCACCTCAGCACCCAAGACTTCTAGCATCTGCACCGCATATTCTTCCCAATCGGTCGCACAATGAATATAACCACCGCTCTTTAACCGTGAGGCCAACAATGCAACCAAGGGCCCTTGAATTAAACGACGTTTGTTATGTCTGGC
>JAYVHZ010000247.1:0-7536 GCA_043770645.1 Undibacterium sp.
CCATGCTGCATCAAGTAAATCTTCTTCATCGTCGCTTGACGCATTGAGTGAGTTAAAACCCTGTCGTACTACGACGTGACAGGTGGTGCAGGCACAGGACATTTCGCATGCATGCTCGATTTCAACTGCATTTTCGACCATCGCTTCACATAGTGATTTTCCTTGCTCGACTTCGATGGTTTTACCGGTTGGACAGAGTTGAGGGTGCGGCAGGATAGTAATAATGGGCATGATGTTTTGTTCCGGAGAAATTATTCAAACTCGTTTAGGTTTTTACCTGAGAGTGCAGTGCGTACACTTTGATCCATGCGGCGTGCAGCGAATTCTTCTGTGCCGTCGGCAAGCGCGGTAATCGCCGATTTGATCATATCGTGATTATTGCCTTGCTTGCTTAGACGTAAATTTTCAATCAACAGGTCGATTTGTTGCAATTCTTCAGTGCTAAGTAATTGTTTATCGGCTGCCAACGCAGATGCTATCGCCAATAACAAACGATCTGCCTCGACTTGTTCCTCGCGCAAAGCACGGGCTTGCATATCGCTGTCAGAAGAGTTGAATGAATCTTGCAACATGCGGGCAATATCATCATCTGCCAAACCATATGAGGGTTTTACAACGATTGACGCTTCGACACCGGAACGCATTTCACGTGCAGAGACAGAGAGTAGACCATCTGCATCAACTTGATAAGTAATGCGAATGCGCGCTGCACCAGCCGCCATTGGCGGGATGCCACGCAGTTCAAATTTTGCTAATGAGCGGCAATCGCTGACGAGCTCGCGCTCACCTTGCACAACGTGAATTGCGAGGGCGGTTTGACCATCTTTGAACGTCGTGAATTCCTGCGCGCGGGCGCAGGGAATGGTGGAATTTCGGGGAATGACTTTTTCGGATAGGCCGCCCATGGTTTCTATACCGAGCGATAAAGGAATGACATCTAACAACAACCAATCATCACCCGCAGCACGATTGCCTGCTAACAGGTTGGCTTGAATAGCGGCGCCAAGCGCAACGACTTTATCAGGATCGATATTGGCCAGAGGTGTGGTTTCAAAAAACTCGCCAACCGCCTTGCGCACATGCGGCATGCGGGTCGCACCACCAACTAAGACAACCCCATCAATATCATCAACGGATAACTTGGCATCGCGTAACACTTTGCGGCAAGGGGTTATGGTCTTAATGACGAGATTCTCGGTTATTTCGGTAAAGATATTCTTGGTGATTTGCAGATGAACTACATCACCACTCGACAGCTTTGCATCGATGTAAGTCGACGGTTGTGTCGATAGAATTTCTTTGGCTTCACGGGCTTTGACCATGAGTATGCGGGTGTCGGCGTCATTCAATAAAGACAGACCAGCTTCCTGCAAAATCCAGCAGAACAGGCGATGATCAAAATCGTCGCCGCCTAAAGCAGAGTCGCCACCTGTCGAGAGGACTTCGAACACCCCTTTACTCATACGCAAAATGGAAATGTCGAAAGTGCCGCCGCCTAAATCGTACACGGCATAGACACCTTCCGAAGCATTATCGAGGCCGTAAGCAATGGCTGCGGCAGTCGGCTCGTTCAAAAGGCGCAGGACATTCAAGCCTGCAAGCTTCGCCGCATCTTTGGTTGCCTGGCGTTGTGCGTCGTCAAAGTAAGCCGGAACGGTAATCACTGCACCGACTAAGTCGTCACCTAAGGCGTCTTCTGCTTGCTGGCGTAAGGTCGCCAAAATTTGTGCTGAGACTTCCACCGGGCTTTTGATGCCAGCAATGGTTTTCAATTGCACCATGCCTGGTTCATCATGAAAATCGTAAGGCAGGTTTTCAGCATGCGGGATATCTTTTAGCCCGCGCCCCATAAATCGTTTAACAGATACGATGGTGTTTTTCGGATCTGTCGTTTGTTCGGCTTGTGCTTTGAAACCGATGTGTGCATGACCATTCGGTAAATATCTAACCACCGATGGTAATAATGAGCGGCCTTCCTCATCATTGAGAATTTCAGGAATACTATTGCGAACTGTGGCAACTAAGGAATTGGTCGTTCCTAAATCAATGCCAACCGCCAAGCGATGTTGGTGCGGGGCAGTGGACATGCCAGGTTCTGAAATTTGCAGTAATGCCATAATCTTGTCGTGAGGAAGACGCTAGATGTCGTCGGTTTTGGTTAATCTAAATTCTGTTTGCCTGCGCCGAAGTCATGAAAACATCAGTCCGGTGTCATTGGAATTTAGCGATGCGTTTTTGGTTGCTTGCTAGTTTTTTTATTCGTCAAAAACGGCGATGTCAGCAAGAAATTTTTCCAGGAACAGACAAGCGCGAATTTCTTGCGCCGCGGTTTGAAAGTCACCTTTTGAAATTGCTTTACCCGCGTTCGCCGTTTGGGCTTTTAAGCCAGCCTGTACTTCTTTTTCTAGCTGCATCATGGCTTTCATATCATTGCCGTGTCGCGCATCATCGAAGGCTTCACGCCATTCCATCTGCTGCATCAAAAAACTGGCAGGCATGCTAGTATTTGATTCAGTTTGCAAGTCAACGCCATTCAGATTGCATAAATAAGTCGCACGCTTCAATGGTTCTTTCAGCGTTTGATAGGCTTCGTTGGCTTGTGTCGCCCACTGCATGGCGACACGTTTTTCTGCGTCGCCAGCTTGTACAAATTTGTCTGGATGCACGCGCGATTGCACTTCGCGATATGCCGTATCGAGCTGTGTACGATCAAGCTCGAATTGCATAGGCAAATGAAATAAAGCGAAGTGATTCTGCATCGTCATGGTCAGTCTGCCTGAGATTAAATCCGGAAGCTCTCGCCACAGCCGCACTCGTCTTTGACGTTAGGGTTGTAGAATTTAAAGCCTTCGTTCAAGCCTTCACGAGCGAAGTCTAATTCGGTTCCGTCAATGTATGGCAAGCTTTTCGGATCGACGAATACTTTCACACCGTGGGTTTCGAAGATTTGATCTTCGTTACCGACTTCGTCCACATATTCCAATTTATACGCCATACCTGAGCAACCCGTGGTACGGACGCCGAAGCGCAAGCCTATGCCTTTGCCGCGACGTTCCATATAACGGATGACGTGTTTTGCTGCTTTTTCTGTCAGAGTAATCGCCATGATCCATCCAAATTGCGCTAAAGCTGCGCGAAAAATAAGTTGAATAAAATTATTCAGCGCTATGCTTGTTTTTGTAATCGAGTACAGCTGCTTTGATCGCGTCTTCTGCCAAAATAGAGCAGTGGATTTTGACTGGTGGCAGAGCCAATTCTTCAGCAATTTCCGTGTTCTTGATGCTCAAAGCTTGATCTAAAGTTTTACCTTTAACCCACTCGGTTACCAGAGAAGATGAAGCGATCGCAGAGCCGCAGCCATACGTTTTGAACTTAGCATCTTGAATCACGCCATCTGCGCCAACTTTGATCTGTAATTTCATCACGTCGCCGCATGCTGGTGCGCCGACCATGCCGGTGCCGACCGTGTCATCACCTTTTTCAAATGCGCCAACGTTACGTGGATTCTCGTAGTGATCCAATACTTTTTCTGAATATGCCATGATTATTCCTTCTTAAATTAGTTAATTAATGCGCTGCCCATTGGATGGTAGAAATGTCGATACCGTCTTTGTACATATCCCATAAAGGGGACAATTCGCGCAATTTGCCGACTTTGGATTTCAAGAGTTCTATTGTGAAATCAATGTCTTCTTCTGTCGTGAAGCGACCGATGGTAAAACGAATTGAACTATGTGCTAATTCATCGCTGCGACCCAATGCACGTAAAACGTAGGATGGTTCCAAACTAGCAGAAGTACATGCTGAGCCTGACGATACCGCGATATCTTTAATCGCCATGATCAGAGATTCGCCTTCCACATAATTAAAGCTAACGTTCAAATTATGCGGAACGCGGTGTTCCATGTCGCCGTTGATGTAAGTTTCTTCGATCTCGCTCAAACCTTTAGACAAACGATCACGCATCGCGCGGACGTGCGCTAATTCACTCGCCATTTCTTCTTTCGCGATACGGAAGGCTTCACCCATGCCAGCGATTTGATGCGGTGCTAATGTGCCAGAGCGCAAACCGCGCTCATGACCACCACCATGCATTTGCGCCTCTAAACGTACGCGCGGTTTGCGACGTACATACAAAGCACCTATGCCTTTTGGACCATAAGTTTTGTGCGCGCAGAAAGAGACCAAATCAATTTTGACTTTTTCTAGGTCAATCTCGACTTTACCTGTTGCTTGTGCTGCGTCTGAGTGAAAAATGATACCTTTTTCGCGGCACAATTCACCGATTTCAGCGATCGGTTGAATAACACCGATCTCATTATTTACCCACATCACTGATATTAAAATCGTGTCAGGTCGAATGGCTTCTTTGAGTTGTTCTATGGTGATCAAACCATTGTCTTGCGGTTGCAGGTAAGTGGCTTCAAAACCTTGGCGCTCGAGTTCTCGCACGGTATCTAAGACTGCTTTATGCTCGGTCTTGACGGTAATGATGTGCTTACCTTTACCTTTGTAAAACTGCGCGGCACCTTTTAAAGCGAGGTTATTGCTTTCTGTCGCTCCAGAGGTCCAGATGATTTCACGTGAGTCAGCGTTCACTAATGCAGCGACGTGACCACGTGCTGTTTCAACGGCGGCTTCGGCATCCCAACCATAAGCGTGACTGCGTGATGCAGGATTGCCAAATTGCGCACGTAGATAAGGAATCATCAGGTCGGCGACACGTGGATCAACTGGTGTCGTCGCTGAATAATCCATATAGATAGGGAAGTGCGGCGCTTTGAGTGTGTCGATCAAAGTTTTCGTCAATGGTACGGATGTAGTTGCGGCGGTCATTCAAAACTCCAAATTTTAGGAAATGGTACGTTCGGCCTGTCCGTGGCGAACGATGGTGATAGGTTTTTCTTGCGTTTTTTGTTTTTGTTGGTTGACTAAGTCTTGCAGAGAAACAGAATCTAAGTAATCGACCATCTTGGCATTCAAATTTGCCCAAAGGTCATGCGTCATACAGTGAATGCCATTGTCGTGATCACTACCGTGGCAATTACCTTTGCTGCCACATTGGGTTGCATCCAGAGGCTCGTCTACCGCAATGATAATGTCGGCAACAGTCACATTTTGCGCTTTGCGGGCGAGATTGTAGCCACCACCGGGACCGCGTACGGATTCAACGATTTCATGACGGCGCAGTTTGCCAAATAATTGTTCAAGATAGGATAAAGAAATATCTTGGCGTTGGCTGATACCTGCTAAGGTTACAGGTCCGTTGTCTTGACGTAAGGCAAGATCGATCATGGCTGTCACAGCAAATCGGCCTTTAGTGGTGAGACGCATGAGTCAATACTCCAAACTTGTTTAGTGATGTTCGGCGAAAGTCATGAATAAACTTTAATCCCGAGCAATTGACTCAAGTATAGCAAACTTGAGTAATCTTGTCAGGTACTGCCTGATTTTGCAGAAATGGGGAGTTTGAGGGGCGCAGAGACGAACTTAGCTGCTCGCCTCTATGGGAAATGATGCTTAGAAGTCGAACTGTCCCGATATTTTATAAGTACGCGGAGCGCCTGGGAATAAATAGCCGCCCAAACTTTGCGTTACATCACGCCAGTAGAATTTATTGAAAGCATTGTTGATATCGAAGCGGAAAGTGCTAACAATACCTTGGACTTGCGTGGTGTAACGTGTGCCTAGGTTCACGACATTGAATGCCGGCACGCTGACTTTATTATCCGGGCTGAATGACTTGCTGCCCGAGTACTGCCAAGAAGCGGTTAGGTGTGTGCCGGCCCACGAAGTTGGTGCGTAATCGGTATAAATCGTCGATTTGAAGTTGGGCACATTGGTCACGCGTTTGCCTTCAATGCTGGCGTCTCCTGTATTGTTTTGGCGTGCATCTAAGGTGGTGGCGCTTAATCCGAGCATCCAATTGCTAGCGAGCTTGGCTTGTAAGGTGACTTCCAAGCCGCGATGTTCTGCTTCACCTGCAGTGACAAACACGTTGGCCGTATTGGTGTACTCGAGCGGTTTGGTGATGCGGAAGATGGCTGCAGAGAAATTCAAATTGCGATCAATCGCCGATTTGATGCCAAATTCGATTTGCTTGGATTTGCCTGCATCGAGCATTTTATTTTCGTTGCTGGTGCCTATCGGGGCAACGCCACCGTGCTCTAATCCCTCATTCAGGCTGAGATAAGTGCTGGTTGTTGGTGTCGCTTTATAGACCAATGCTAAATTCGGTAAATTGTAAGACTGGTTAAAGTTTGGGCTGCTTAATTGTGTTCGGTCGACATCGAGATGACGCAACCCAAGATGTAAATCAAATTCTTGATTGAGTTTGACGATATCTTGAATAAATACGGATAGTTCTTTGTCGGTGCGGCGTAATAAGACTGGGCCAGTTTTACCGCTTGATTGTGGGACCGCGACAGGATGGAAGATATTGCTGCTGCCTGCATAGTCATAAACGTAATCGCCGTAATAGTCGCGACGCTGTGAATTATTCAAGCCAAAAGCGATTCGGTGCTGTAGACTGCCAGTCATGACTTTGCCGCTGAAGATCGCTTGAATCCCACGCAGTTTCTTTGATTCACCAGGACTTTGGTAATCGTAAACATCAAAGTCGCCATTCGCGCAATAGCCAGGATATAGTTCTTTGGCGCTGCAACCATAAGGGAAGGCAGTGAAGTCATCGCGTTTGAATTCGTGTAGGTTGGCAGCGATTTCGGTAGTCCAGTCTTGATTGATTTGGTACTCGAATCGCAGGCCGAGATTGCTGTTTTTTGTATCGACAGGTTTGACCCATTTTTGGTCGTTCAACATCATGTCGGCTTTAATGCCGCGCGGTAGATCTTTGCCGTCGAATAATTGAAAGCCTGGTACGGATACTTGTGACTTATGTTGGTAGTCTGCATCGATTTGAAATAGAGTTCGTGGACTAAGTTGCCAATCAAATGAGAATGCTGCAAATTGACGCTCGCCATCTGCGCCTTTGACATAGGAGCGTAACTTCTCAGTGGCGGCATTGACGCGATAGCCAAATTGTTTATCCTCAGACTTTCCGCCGAGATCGATCGTGCCGTATAAAGTGCCGCGTTCGCTGGCTTCGAATGTTGCTGAGCGCACGGCCGAGTTGGTCGGGCGTTTGGTGACGTAGTTAATAATGCCGCCGGGTGTGGTGAATCCGGATTGCAAGCCGCTAATGCCTTTCAAAATTTCTAGGCGCTCTTTATTTTCTAGCGGGATTGAAGCATCGCCAGGAATGGCAAAGCCATCTTTGCGATAACTGGAAGAGTTGTCTAAGGTAAAGCCGCGGATAGAAAATTGTTCTGCATAGCCGACCGCATTGTAGGCATCGCTTACGCTAGCATCGAATTTCATCGCATCGCTAGTTTGGCGGACGCGAAGGTCTTGTAATTGCGTTGCGGAAAAGATATTCAGAGCTAAAGGCGCGTCTTGTAAACGATTGGCGAGAAATCCACCGGTTTTACTCGTATCAACTTTGTTGCTTCGGCTGGCGCTTACAACGACTTCTTGTAA
>JAYVHZ010000248.1:0-2197 GCA_043770645.1 Undibacterium sp.
GTAGCGAGAGTGACCGGATTTGTGTTTATCTTTCCCTACATCTGCTTGATTTTGCGACTGATGTCTTGATGTTTGTGATGACTGCGGTTTTTCTTTTACAGATTAACGTCAAGCTGGCTTTGGTTACCCTATTACCTTTACCTTTGATCGCATGGGCGATCCATATGGTGCGAGATCGTCTGCGCACTGGTTTTGAAAAAATAGACCGGGTGTGGGGCGAGGTGACGAATGTGTTGGCAGATACGATTCCCGGCGTGCGTGTGGTTAAAGCATTTGCGCAAGAGACGCGTGAAGCGACGCGTTTCCGTGAAGCGAATAAACATAATTTGGCCGTCAATGACAAGTTGAATAAGGTCTGGTCCTTGTTTTCACCTATCGTCTCATTCTTGACGGATTTAGGTATCTTAGTCGTGTGGGCGTTCGGTATCTGGCAAGTCGCGCATACTGAAATTACGGTCGGTGAACTGGTCGCAGCGATTGCTTTCATTAGTAATTTTTATGGGCGTATCGATTCGATGAGCCGCATCGTATCCGTGACGCAAAAATCAGCGTCAGCTGCCAAACGTATTTTCGATATTTTGGATCATGTCTCTAGCGTTCCAGAACCGCAGAATCCTGTCAAAATTAATGAAGTCAAAGGTCAAATTGAACTGCGTGAAGTTGGATTCCGTTACGGAAATCGTGCAGTCAATCGTAATGTAAATTTAAATATACAACCTGGAGAAATGATAGGCTTGGTTGGTCATAGTGGCTCTGGTAAGAGCACTTTGGTGAATCTGATTTGTCGTTTTTACGATGTGGCTGAAGGTGCGATTTTGCTTGATGGCGTTGATATTCGATCGTTTGCCGTGGCTGATTACCGCAGCAATATCGGACTCGTATTGCAAGAGCCATTCTTGTTTTTCGGGACCATTGCCGACAATATCGCTTACGGCAAACCAAATGCAACACGAGAGGAAATCATCGCATCGGCACGCGCTGCACATGCGCATGAATTCATTTTGCGTTTGCCACAAGGTTATGATTCGATGGTTGGTGAACGTGGTCAAGGCCTTTCGGGCGGTGAACGGCAAAGGATTTCGATTGCACGCGCATTATTGATTGATCCGCGTATTTTGATCATGGATGAGGCTACCTCATCGGTCGATTCCGAGACAGAGAAAGAAATTCAAAAAGCCTTGGATAATTTGGTGAAAGGCCGTACTACCATCGCAATTGCACATCGCCTTTCAACTTTGCACAAAGCCGACCGTTTGGTTGTGTTGGATCGTGGTGAAGTGGTTGAGGTCGGTAGTCATGATGATTTGATGGCGAAGCAGGGCGCATACTTTAAATTATATGAAGCGCAGGCGCGCAATGCCGCTGCGTTGGCAGTGGGAGCTGAATGAAAATGACAACGACATTTCAACTAACGCGAAATAATTTTCGACAATTAGTGTTGACCGATATCGATGGTGTTGAGTATGTGGATGTGCGTCCAGTGCGCGCATTCCCGATTCAATCACCGAGTGATGGCATCTCGTTGGTGAAAGAAAACGGTGCCGAAGTCGCTTGGATCGACCATTTATCAGATTTGCCATCAGCGATTCGTACATTGATAGACGAAGAATTAGAAGGACGGGAATTCATGCCCGAAATCGCGAAGATCCTCAGCGTCACGAGTTTCGCTACGCCTTGCACCTGGCATGTGCAAACCGATCGTGGCGATACCCATTTCGTTTTGAAAGGTGATGAAGATATTCGCCGGATTGGCAAAGAATCGCTACTGATTTCAGATAATCATGGCATCCACTTCTTGATTCGCAATATGTTTGAAATCGACAAACATAGTCGTAAGATTTTGGACCGATTTCTGTAATTGAATTATTTTGTATAAGCGCAGTAGCGGTCAAATGACATTGATCGCTACTGGCTATTCAGTTCACAACGCACACGTGAATAACTTGACTGTGTCGCCGGCTTTTAAGACTATATTTTTCTGAAATTGAAATCCCAGTTTTTCCAAAAGTTGGCAAGATGCATGATTGTGCAGTGAGACGATCGCCAATAATCCTTCTAAATGGAGTGAATTTTTCGCGTAGTTCAACAGTCCTTGATTGGCTTCGTAAGCATAACCCTGGCGGCCGAATTCTGGCAGATACGCGTACCCAATATCAATGCTAGGCAGCTCCTCACGCTTCACCAGGCCGCACAATCC
>JAYVHZ010000249.1:0-5646 GCA_043770645.1 Undibacterium sp.
GTTTGAGTTTGTACCATAAGCCCATCAACTTGCCGCCAAAAATCGCTTTGTCTAGGGCATTCTCATTTTGAATCGCTAAGCGAAGCAGGGCAGTTAAATCGCTGGTGCTAACCCACCCAGCTTCATAGCTTTCAGCAAAACCGATGTCGCCACCTTGCAAAATTTTTCTGCAGGCTTGCCAATCGTGGATCGTTAAAATAACCGATTGTGCGAGTTGTTGATCACCGAATTTTAAAACATCGCCACTCGGCGTGACCACATGCAAATTGCCGTGTTGAATCTTGCTTAGCATGCGGATAAAAAACTTGGCACTGGCTGGCATTACAGATGGATTAATTGCGTTAGAATTCTTAGTCATTTCGCTCGAGGTGCTTGGAATTGAACTCACTTTGTCTGCTCCTGTTTGATAGTTTTGCCTGTCGTAATTTGTTGATTAGTGAAGTGAACCTGACGCCGAAAAGGCACTTTTTTTAGCCACAAAAGTAGAGCGTGCCAGTGAATTCTAAAGAACACACCAAAGGTCAAAAACGGTTGCTTACCTAGTGCACTTAGTAAATGTCTAGTCGTCAGCTGTTGCTGCTTGCCGATGATCGCTGTTTGAATCAACAAGCCTTCTTCATCGTAGTAGTCGATATTCACTTTGATTTTTTTACTGGTTTCAGTAAATTTAAATTGATAATGACCTTTGACCTCACAAAATGGCGATACGTGCATCATTTTTGTGCTGCTCAACTGGGTATCAGCAGCAATCATGGCGTCATCCTCTGCCTTCAATAGATAGAAATGATGCTGGCCAAAAGTGTTGTTCACTTCCGCTACGATAGCGATCAGTTTAGATAATTTGTCGTAGCAATACCAAATGCTGATTGGATTAAATGCATAGCCAAAGACGCGTGGAAAACTTAGTAGTTCTATTTTGTCGACATTCGGAACATCGTGAGTTTGTAATAATTTTTCCATCCAAACCTTGAGATCTGAGCCGTCGCGCGGCCCGTAATCTTTGATGTGAATTGAGATTGGTCGCCAACAATTGATCCCAAATAACAAGCCGGTTGGAATAAGAGCCGAGGTGGGATTGGCGGCGTCGAGCTCATCAATGTCGAGCTTTAGCATGAATACCGGATAGACGAACCTGTGCTTTACTGGTCGTAGCCGCTGATGCATTACTAAAGCTTGAATGAGGGAAGACGCCATTTTTTCGCTTTACTCCGTGCGAGCCCAAGTTGGACTTAAATCAAATTGTTTGATCACGCGCAGTGCCGATTTTAAGCCGTCTTCGTGAAAACCATAGCCCGTCCAAGCGCCAGCGAACCAAGCCTTATTGTCACCTTGAATGGAACTTAAGTCAGCTTGAGTTTCAATCGCTTTTTGATCGAACACAGGATGATCATATTCAAATTTGGCAAATACACTTTCAGCTTGAGGTTCATGAATAGGATTTAAGGTAACGATGACGGGTGTCTGTGTATCTAATCGCTGCAATTGATTCAATAAATAACTCACGCAAACTGATTGCGTGTCTGAAGTATCTGTCGCCTTTGCGTTCCCTGTATGTCCAATATAGTTCCAAGCACTCCACACTTTTTTTGAACGGGGCAACAGGGAAACGTCGGTGTGCAGGTAGGCTGTATTTGCTTGATAGCGAACTTTTGAAAGTAATTTGAATTCTGCTTCACTCGGATCAGTCAGCATACGCAGCGTGTCCGGTGCATGCGTGGCAAAAATGATTTGATCGAATAATTCGGTGTTGCCCTTAGATGTCACCAACACCCCTTGCTCGGTGCGCTTGACCGCGCTGACTGGGCTATTGAGTCGAATATCTTTCAGTGTCTCTGCAATTTTTTTGACATAGCTGCGCGCGCCATTTTGGACAGTGCGCCATTGTGGCCGATCGTTCACTTGTAGCAGGGCATGATTGATACAAAAACGTAAGAAAGTGCGGGCAGGGAAATCTAGAATATCTTTGGGAGAACTCGACCAAATCGCCGCCGCCATTGGAATCAAATATTGATTGGCAAACGCCGCTTTGTATTTTTGCTCGATTAACAACTGTCCCAGCGTAATGCGTGTTTCAGTACTCATCTTGAGATTGCTTTCAGCATCTCGATTAAAGCGCAGGATGTCTTGTATCATTCCTAAAAAAGAGGGGGATAGTAGATTTTTTCTTTGCGCAAAAACCGTATCAAGATTGGTACCTGCCCATTCCAGTCGGCCATTATCCAAAGAAACACCAAATGACATATCAGTGCCGTAGCTATCAATACCAAGCTCAGCAAATAATGCAATCAGATTTGGGTAAGTTTTGTCGTTAAATACCAAAAAACCTGTGTCGACGACTAAGGTTTTGTGGTCGAGTTCAATCTCTACTGTATTGGTATGCCCGCCAAGGTAGGAGTTCGCTTCAAACAAACTTACGTGATGTTCTCGTTGTAAAAAATAGGTACTGGCCAAGCCGGAAATGCCTGCGCCAATAACTGCAATTTTCTGTTTTTTTTGCGTCATACGATTTTCCAAGGGAAACATAAACTTACTTTCCAAGCTCAAAGTTTCTTTAAATGATTGTGCGGACTTTACTTCAATGCTAAGATTAATACTAATCTGTAAAAACCACTACTAATTGGTAGATATTAATACTTATGAGTATCTTTGGCAAACTAAATTTTAAAGATCAGGCATTTCGCTTGAGAGAAGACGCCATCCTGGACGCGACAACTAGTGTTCTCGCTTCCAAAGGATTTGACTTAATGACCATGGACGATGTTGCGAGTCTGATTGGCATATCCAAGCCAAGCTTGTATAAGCACTTCAAATCAAAAGAAGATTTGGTGGGGGCCGCGTTGATACGTTTGCTTGATGGTGCAAGCACCCAATTAGAATCATTTCCAGTGGAATATACTGCGAAAGAAAAACTATCAGCCTTATTGGAATGGGCTTTGCGAGTTCGGCTAGATGGTGGACTACCATTTTTACCGTCAACCAGCAATGCGGTACGAGAAATGTTAATGCGCAATCTCAAGTATGTTGGACGAGTTATCAAGCTTAATTCTCAACTAGAAAAACTAGTAGTGACTGCACAAAAGGATGGTGATCTCAGTAAAGAACTGAGTTCTGACGTGATCTTGTTTAGCTACTACGCTCGCAGTTGTGATCCTGCTGTTGAGTATCTGCAACGATTTAGCAAAATGGATACCAATGCAATTGTCGAGAATATGCTGAGAGTTTGCTTTCAGGGTCTTGAGGACTAAAGAAACTGTCAGCAACTGCCCAATATATTACGTTAGAATAACGGCAAAACATTCATAACCCAAGATCAATACGTTTTCAAGAATCAGCCATCAGAGATGATTCTGAAGCCAAGCGTGGAGCTCTTTCTTGCTTTGTGGTTTGGCGTAGAGGAAACCTTGTGCATGATGACATCCGAATACCATCAGCGTATCAGCCTGTTCTTGATTTTCTACGCCCTCGGCGATCACTTCTAAATGCAAACTTTCACTTAATTGCACGATCATTTTCGCGATACTACCTTCGTTTGCAATTGTTTTTATTTCATTAATGAAGGCGCGATCAATTTTCAACTTATCGACATTCAGCTTTTGCAGATGACTTAAGGAGGAAAAACCTGTGCCAAAATCATCAATAGAAACTCTAACCCCCAAGCTCTTAATCTTCGTTAAGGTGTCGATGAGGACTTCGGGATCAGCCATTGCCATTGATTCGGTGATTTCCAGTTCTAAGCATGCTGGCGGTATGCGTGTATCTGCTAAGGCGCGTTCGACGACATCTAAAAACATCGGATGGGCGAATTGAGTTTGCGAAACGTTGACCGCCATACGAAAATCACTTCGACCAGAATTTTGAATTTGCACTAATTCGAAACAGGCGGTTCGTAGTACCCATTCCCCTATATTTACAATTAAGCCGGAATACTCTGCGATTGGAATAAATTTGTCCGGTGGAATCAAATAGCCATCATCAGTTCGCCAGCGTAGTAGTGCTTCGACGCCGATGGGCTTGCCGGTTCGCATATCGACTTGCGGCTGAAACACCACAAACAAACGCTCGTGCTCAAACGCTGCCCGAAGCGCATGCATCATCCGCACTCGCTCTCGAATTTCCACGCCCATTTCACGCGTAAAATAGCTGTAGCCAGAACGATGGTAAGCCTTGGCTCGCTTTAAGGCGATATTCGCATCTTTTAAGGCATCGGCACCACTCAGTTCATAATCGGAAAATTTTACCAGCCCTAAAGTTGCTGACAGTTGCACTTCCTGCTTATCAACAATAAATGGATTTGTGAAGAGACTGAGAATTAATTTGGGTGCAACGATGACTTCATGACCCAACAAGGCAAATGCATCATTGCCGATACGAGCAATTTTGCAATTGTCGCCAAAATGTTTGTTTAAGCGCATTCCAATAGCGCGTAATAGATAGTCGCCAAACTGATGCCCAAAAGCATCATTCGTTTCGGCAAAATGATCAATATCAATGAGCGCAAGCACACTCTCTGAGCGTTGATGGGAATGTAAAACTTGTTGCAAATTATGTAAAATCTGTAGTCGATTAACTAAGCCGGTCAGTGGGTCATAAAACGCCAGATTATGCATTTTTGAATTGAGCATGACATTGTCGAGGCAAACCGAGGCATTGCTGCTAAACATGTCAATCACGCGAATCTTATTTTTCTCCTCTTGTAGCCCACAATCGAGAAAAATCGTTAGACTAGCTCCGGCCAGATTGCTAAGAAACAAAACTGTATACGTACTTTCAAAAATATGTCGTTGTTCAAATTGTGATTTTTGGACTAATTGTTGTTCAATTTTTCCAGCAACAGTGACAAAGGGTTTCTCTAACCATGGTTTATAAAGTTCTGTGCAAGCGATGACTCTGAAGCCTGGTGCAAAATCGACATTATTGGTATTCGGGCTGCGCGTAAAGTTTGCTGTGCAAACAAATGCATTCGCTTCAATACCAATCAATTCAAATACGTAATCCAAAACCAATTTGGAAAAATCATTCAGATTATTTGTCGTCATCAACAGACTACTTGCACCGATGATGAGTTCTAAACTATCTTTACTCGATGAAATAATACGGATCTGCTCGAAGGATCGGATTGCAGACGCAACGGAAGTGAATAGCTTGGTCTGCGTCAGTTCAGTTTTACTTTTGTAATCATTGATATCGAAGTCACGAATCGCTTCCATCTCTGGTGCATAGCCAGCCTGCCCAGTTCTTAAAATAATGCGAACATCGCTGAGACCCAAGGTCTCACGAATAAAAGTCACGAGCTGCAGACCAGAATTATCTTTTTCCATCACGACGTCTAATAAAATAACGGCGATTTGATCTTGATGAATGAGTATTTGACGGGCTTCCGCCGTTGTGTAGGCATGTAAAAAGTGCAGATATCGAGATTGTATTTTCATCCCTTGCAATGCAAACATGGTTGCTGAATGAACATCTGGATCATCATCGATAATCAAAATATTCCAGCACCTGTGGTTTGCGTCTGCGAGTGCATCTGCGAGCGCCGTATCGTCCTCGACAAACAGCAGAGCATCATCTAAATTCGTTGTATTCATGCCATTTTCAATCACTCGACCGGTTGTATTCGGCTTAATACTTCTCACAATGCGAGAGGGC
>JAYVHZ010000250.1:0-3713 GCA_043770645.1 Undibacterium sp.
GCGTGATATGACCAACCCTTTTAGGCATCACCTTATGATTATTACTTGTAACCGGCACACCAAATGCTAAGGGGAGACCCTCAGAGAGGGCGATCGGTACAGTATAAGCAGGTAAATGTGCAAGCGCTGGCAATTTCCTATCCAAGAGATCATAAACAACCGCTCCAGTGACTTCAGGACGTTGAATCTGAACTGCCAGCAAACTATCTGCACTTTTCTCTTCTGGAAATACGATATCCAAGGCAAGCCCAGAAACGCCATACTCATCCAAGAGGATTTGCATCATGTTTGCGATTTTTTCACGCGGCCAAGGCCAGGGCCCTTGTTCGAAAACGCTCCGCTCGTCAATATCGATAATTACAAAGCGACGCTCTTTCAAATCGAGATTATTTTTTTTCGCTTGCCACTGCGTGATGCCGATACTAATACGAATACGCCAGTCATTTAGCGCATTATCTAAAGGTCGAGTGACCTCGGGGAAAAAGTCTGAGCTTAGTATTGAGAAGCTTAGCGCTATCAATAAGACCAGTAGGCGAATTTTCTCGCGAAACATGTCGAGTTATCAAAAAAAAGAAATCAGTTGAGAAAACTGATTTCTTTTAATTGTCATAAAAAATCTAGCGATTCTGGATATTATCAAAAATTTATTGCACCCACCGTGTAGCACCAATTAATAATGCTCCACCAGCCAGGCCGCGTTGAAACAGATAGCCAGCTTGATCACTATTCTTTGAGAGATGTCCAGCCACTATTGTATCTGGTGAATTCACTTCACTCAGAAAGACGCCCTGAAATGAAATTGTTCCGGCTGAATGAATCTCTGTTGGGCTAACACCATTTACATTAACCGTTAAAGTCGTATCAAAGGTACGGTTGCCAAAATCAATTGTTAAACTTGGGTTCGCCACAGTCCCGGGCGTTAAAGTCTGATCTGCACCACGCAAATACACTTCCGCCTGCGCTAATTTAAACTGTGCAACACCTGTGCTAGGCAAAATAACATCACCCTTCTCACGAAACATGCCGAAAACCACATTTCCCATGGTGGTTTCGCGATCTGGAGCATTGCCAGAGTTATAGGCCTTTCCATCAATCACTTCCCAACGACCCCACCAGATTTTTGCAGGGATCACAGGCTCTGGCTTAACTTCGATAGGTATTTCTATCGGTTTTTCGGCTGGTGGAACCACAACCGGGGGAACCACAATAGGTGGTTCTACAGGCTTTGGCTCAGCAGGTTTTGGCTCGGCTGGCTTACTATTGTTAATCGCCACGATTTGATTGATGATAGAAGTTTCTTTCACGGCCTGAGTCAAATCAGCAGGTAATACTGGAGCGGCAACCGACGCTGTTTTATTAGTTTTTTCCGGAACTGGTTCTTCAGGTCTTGGTGGAGAAAGGAAATTTGGCGAGCCTAAACTCTTCTCAATCGGCACCAAAATCGGCGCATCTTTATGATTGCGCAACTCTAAGTAAGCATCCCGCATGGCTGCAGTCAACACGCGGGCTGTTGCCGTATTACATGGACCAAAAGAAGAAGACAGACAATCGTCATTGAGGGGAGTCATAACAATTGCACCACTCTGAACAATCACGCGAGTGACATTTTTTTCTGTTTGTACAACAAAATCAGTACCGCGAATACCAATCGCAGCCAAGGGTGTATTTAGGCGATAAGATTCTTTGGAGCTTTCACCAGCTTTGCCAGTAATACTACGTGCAGTTCCTTGCTCCAAAATAAATTTGACTTTGCTTTTCTTAGGTTCAGCCACATTGAAGAGATATTCTTCAATTTTGAATTTTGAAGAAGGACGAATGCTGACAAATGCCCCATCTACCATTTTTAAATGAACATGCCCGTTGTCACCAGTCAAAATAGTTTGCCCAACAAGAACACTGGTGCCGCGGCTAATTGTTTGTTTTTGTCCAGATGACGATAATGTGCTTGCATCTCCAACCATAAACGATACTGTTCCTGCGATATCATTCGCATGAACAAATCCCGACAACATCGCTAACGCTAGCGCTATAGTCGCGTACTTATGAAATTGGCAGAAAAATCTATGCATAACACCTAATACTCCTTAAAACAGCTAAAATCACTTGAATCCTACTTACACTCTGATTTCTTCATATAAATATACACGCGATTTTACAACATTTCATTTCATTTGTTGTTCTTACGGCTGAAATTGAGATTAATTTTCACTTTTAGTCAAGCTTTTGGGCAACTAGTGTGAATAAAATTTTATTTTTTGCTTTTTTTGCTTGATCTACCAACAAAAATAGAGACCACTCAATCTTTCATGCCAATTGCTCTAGAAATCGCCGCTAGTATTCCTCTCTTCAAAGATTTTGATAAGCTGTCTTTAGAAAAGGTAGCGAATCTCATGTCCAGTCGAACTTTTCTAAGCCATGATATTGTCATGCGTAAAGGTGACACTGCCGACAGTCTCGCATTCTTACTCAGCGGCAAACTGCAAGTCGTCGATCTCAGTGAGGAGGGGCGTGAAATTGGCATCCATTTTATTCAACCTGGCGCCTACTTTGGCGAACTATCTGTCATTGATGGGCAGCCACGCTCAGCCTCAGTGATTTCCGTAAAACTGTCAGAAGTCGCTTTCTTGCCAAGCGGCCACGCACGTGAACTCATTTTTCATCATCCTCTAATTGCGAAGCGCCTGCTGACACATTTTGCACAAATTGTACGCTCGGCATCAAGTCAACGCACTTTACTTAGCATTCCAAATGCATTTCAACGGGTGTTCGCGCAATTGCAAACATTTGTGCGTGAATCCAAAGACGGTCAAGTCATCGAAGGCTTGCCGAAGCAACACGAAATTGCAATTATGGTAAATACAAGTAGGGAAACCGTCTCAAGAGCAATTCATACCCTAATGAAAATGAATATTCTTGAAAAACAAGGAACCATTTTAATCGTTCGTAAACCTGAGCAACTAAAGCACGTTGCCGCTGTAGGCGTTGAAGACAGCAATACCAATAAGAAATAATCGGCCAACGCCTAATACACCGCTAGACGGTAGCACACACTTCTGCGCCCCCTCCCTTCTGCAAGTTTCACCGTCCGCATTAGTACTTCAAGGGATTTGCAAGTCCATCCGCGATATTCAAAAGTCGGCTCGAAAGACGATGCCAATCTCTTTCTGCTAACCATTGATCAGCGATTTCTTGCTTTTGCAAATATGACTCTGGCTTTGCTAAGATTTGTTGTAGTCCGTCAGCAATTTGGACTGGATTACAACCAGGCAACTTCAGCACGACATTCTCTACATCTTCGAATATCCTCAGAGGTGTGACCACCACCGGTTTACGCGCAGCTAGTCCCACCCGTACAGCAGCACTAGAAGACTCTTGCGTTTCCTGATACGGAAAGACAATTAAATCCGCCTCTGCCAGCAGTTGTTGCGTCTCAATATCTGTCAAAAATTCTGAAATAATCGTGACCTTGTTTTGCAAATTTAATTGCGCTATTTTAGTCCGACACTGACGCGCCAAATCCTCAGAAACAGATACTGGATATATCGCATTCAGAAGTAGTAAGTGCAAATCGCTACGTTGATTTACCAAGATGGAAAAGGCGTCGATCAACTCTAAAATACCTTTATGTGGCAATAAGAAACCGTAGGAGGCAATTACAACTTCTTGCTGCGGATCAGGAATCGAAGCGGAACTGAGATTTTGCGACTTAGGAA
>JAYVHZ010000251.1:0-5263 GCA_043770645.1 Undibacterium sp.
GAGCAAGGTCATCATCAGCAGTGGTGCGATCGTGCCAAAGAAGTTTTGCAAGCATCACCTATTCCAGTTGAATTACCGGCATTTACGCCTGCGAATAAACGTCGTAGTTTACGTTCACCAGTATTGTTTAGCGTCTTGATGAGCATAGGGATGGTTGGTGCAGCGAGTTGGGGGATGTTGCAAGCGCAAGCGAGCAACGCTGCAAATGTCAATTTAAAAGGTGCGCCTGCAGTTAAAGATAGCGTAGAGACGCAAAAAACGCCAGTGGTTGTGTTGCCTAATTCCGAAGAACACCTGCGTATGTCTTACCAACTTGAAGAAATACGAGTAACTCAAATAATTGCCAAGATGTAAGTTGGAGTGAAATGCCAGTGGAAAGAGGACTACAAAAGAGTTGTATCCCGTTTCGGGCTATGACCACTAGAGGTTTTACTTTGTCAGCGGAAATTCAAGGTGAATTTCTAAGCCACCAGAATCATGGTTCTTGATAAGCATTGACCCATCGTGGCGTTTGACAATGCGATCAATGATTGCCAAACCCAAACCTGACCCATTGGCATGGCTACGCGCAATCTCTCCACGTGTAAATGGTCGCAATAGTCGCGGAATGTCTTCGTCGGCAATCCCAATGCCAAAATCGCGGAAGCGAAGTTCTATATGATGATCTATTCCTGTAAGTACCGTTCGTAAACTGATTTCGAGTTTGAGTTCGTGGTCGCTCGGGTCTCGGCCATAGCGTTGCGCATTTTCAATGAGGTTACTCAGTAGCCTTCGAATTTCGATGTCGCTGCCTGTTAAAAAAACTTCATTTTCTATTGCTGCGTCAATTTTGACACTCGTATCACGCGATAAATCACCGAGGGCTTTCTTCAATAATTCACTGACATTAAATGACACTAAACTGCCGTGATGTATGGGTTTAGCGTAATCAAGAAACTGTTGAATGATGTCATCCATCTGTTGTAAGTCAGTTCGCATCGCCTCGCGAGTCGAGGCTTCAAGATTCGCCATCTCAAGTTCTAACTGTAAGCGTGTCAGCGGCGTTCGCAAATCATGGGAGATACCAGCGAGAATGACGGTTCGGTCTGATTCTATGCGCGCAAAATCCGCCATCATTTGGTTGAAGCTGGCATTCGTCTCACGTATTTCTCTAGGCCCGGATTCAAGCAGGGGATCAACTGATTTGCCTAACGCTAATTGGCGCGCTGCCAAGCTTAGATTCGATAATGGTTGGTTGATTCTTCTTGAAATGAACGCAGCAGCGATCAAAGCAAGGCTAAGGCTAATCGCTGCCCAGCCTAAGAATTGCAAACTCGAATCAGTGTTTAATCGGTCAGGTTCTAATCGTAGCCAAAAAGAGTCTTCTTCTATCTTGAAGCTGACCCAAAATCCGACTTCCCCGTTGACGCTTTTGGCAAATTGCGTTTGTTTGCCCAATTTCTTTTGAACTAGACCCCTAAGTTCGGCAAACACTGCATCATTCTTTGGTTTGATGATGCGATCAGACTGCTCCAAAAGATAAATGGTGATGCCTTCATTATGTGCAAGTTCGACTAGCAATTCACGTCGTTGATCTTCAGCCGCATGCGTAATCGCTGCACTCGTAATCGACACCATGGTACTTATCTGATTGGCGAGTTGTTGAGCCTTTGGTTTGCGTTCTAATAATTTGATGCTAACAACCCAAGTCGCCATGCTGGCTGTGATTAAGATTGCAAGCAATAAAAAAGTGCGCCAAAAAAGCCCGCTTTGAAACCAAGTAATGCGCGCAAAATAATTTCGCATAGGTCGTTAGTCGATTGACTTAACTGGATTGTCCATCTGGGATAAAAACATAGCCAAGTCCCCACACAGTTTGAATATATTGAGGATTGGTAGGATCAACTTCTATGAGTTTTCTTAGGCGTGAAATTTGTACATCTAGGCTGCGATCAAACACTTCATACTCACGACCTCGCGCTAATTCCATCAATTTTTCTCTCGAAAGTGCTTGCCGCGCATGCCTAGCAAACACCTTTAGAACAGAAAACTCACCAGTTGTAAGACTAATATTTTCGCCGTGTTTCATGAGTTTTCTGGTGCCTAAGTCCAGCACGAATTCACCGAAGTGAAACGATTCAGAATGATCGGAGGGTGCTCCTGGTACATCGTCTGGTACGCGCCTCCGCAATACAGCATGGATTCTCGCAACGAGTTCTCTGGGATTAAATGGTTTTGGTAGGTAGTCATCCGCACCCATTTCTAAGCCTATGATGCGGTCTATTTCATCGCCTTTAGCCGTCAACATAATAATCGGTGTAGTGTCGTTGCCACCGCGAAGTCGGCGACAAATCGACAAGCCATCCTCACCAGGCAACATCAGATCAAGAACCAAGAGGTCATAACGCTCGCGTATCCAAAGCTTATTCATGGCATGAGCATCTTCGGCTACGATAACTTGGAAGCCTTGTTCACTTAAATAACGTCGTAGCAGTTCACGCAATCGCAAATCATCATCTACTACCAATATTTTCGTCTTCGTTTCACTCATTATCCGACCCTATCAATTGCATAGAAAGTCAGTTATCTTACTGCCAAATGGAAGGACTCAGGGTGATCAAATTCGAAGATTACAATCTGTTACAGGTCTTACTGGAAAATGCCTATCCCAAGTATCGTCTGTGGGGTAGACTTTAATTATTCTTAACACCGCTGCTGAGTCGATGCCTTAGTGGATCGTAAATCAGTAACCTAGATCGGTGTTCACGCAAGAATAAATGAGCGATGAGGCGTAACGTGTTTTTTTTAAAAAGTAAAATTTCCATTTTGGGTGTGATTGTTGTACTTGGTACGTTTGTTCCTGCCAAGGTAGCGCTTGCTATGCAGCAACAGACTTCAGGTTCTGATGCAACGATAAAGAATATGCGAGGTAATACATCACAGCCTATAGGTCAGGATCAAAGATCTAATGACAAAGAAGAAGTGGAATTTACTAAAGGGATTACACAACGAGAAACTGAACACGTGAACGCATCGCGTCGTCGGGAGGCAATACGTGCAGCACTGATAACAAGGCGCCTTGATCGAATGGCGGAACGAGAGAATCGCTTAAGTCCAGAAGAGCGACTCGCCTTAAGAAGACAAATTCGTGAGGCAAGAATTGGCATCTACCTGCGTAACAATCAGAAGAAGGCTCAATCTCCAGATTGAAAATGAGCGCCTCCTGATTTAGCGTCTGTGCTGTTTCATGATTTTTTGTTGTTCGCGCTGCCAGTCTCGTTCTTTTTCGTTTTCGCGTTTGTCATGTTGTTTTTTGCCTTTGGCTAAGCCAATCTGACATTTCACCCGCCCATTCAAATAATGCATATTCAGCGGCACCATGGTGTAGCCGGATCGCTCCACTTTCCCTATTAATTTCTTGATTTCTTCAGCGTGCAGCAGTAGCTTTCTGGTGCGCACAGAGTCTGGGTGAATGTGCGTTGAAGCTGTTGGCAACGCACCTATATGGGCGCCAAACAAGAATATTTCGCCACTTTTGATAATGACGTAAGCCTCTTTTAATTGCACTCGTCCAGCGCGAATCGCTTTGACTTCCCAACCTTGCAACACAATGCCGGCCTCGAATTGCTCTTCGATGAAAAAATCGTGAAATGCTTTTTTATTGTCTGCAATACTCATACTACTCTCATGCTAGTTTTGTTAGTGGCGGCTCTAGAAATCTACAATTTATCAATATGCCTTGCTGCGAAAGCATTTCAACTTAATCAAATCAGAGGTGTGAGTTGAGCTAAGTTTTTTGGTGCGCAGACAATGGTGTCGCATTCTTGATTTGTTGAGATACCTTTGTTTTGTGTTGACTTCCTTGGGGTTGCAAAGCAAATTTGCGCGTAATCCCCGTGAAGAGCGGTGTTTCAGTTAAAATTCAGTCTGTGATCATACCAAATGACTTGAGATAATGGCAGTCGTCAAAAAAACCGTTCTTGTATCCTTTAGCGCTGAACAAATGTTTGCGCTGGTCGAAAAAGTAGAAGACTATCCTTTATTTTTGCCTTGGTGCGGTGGTGTCAGTGTAGCCGAACGTAATGAAAAAACTCTAAAGGCAACATTATCTATCAATTACCACGGAATCAAGCAAAGTTTCACGACGCAGAACGTAAATTCTCCGCCACACAGCATGGAAATGCATTTGGTCGATGGACCGTTTAAGCAGTTACATGGTCATTGGACTTTTATTGCTTTGCGCAGCGATGCTTGTAAAATTGAGTTCGATTTGCGATACGAGTTTTCCAGCAAATTACTAGAGCATTTAATCGGCCCCGTGTTTAGTAAGATTACCAATAATTTTGTCGATGCTTTTTGCGAGAGAGCGGAGCAGGTATATGGTAAATGAAAGCCCGAAACCGATGATACAAGTCAAATTTTGTTATGCATTGCAAAATGCAGTTCCCCAGTTATTTGACATCGAAGTTATAGAAAACTCCAATATCACGCAGATTTTGCAAAAACTTGACGAGATAAATTATCTTGAAGTGCAACATTTGCTGGCGATGCAAAGCTCTTGGGCAATTTTCGGTAAAAAGCAAAGTGCCGACTACGTTTTAAAAGACGGCGATCGTATTGAGCTTTGTCGTCCTTTAATAGCGGATCCTATGAGCGCCCGTCGTCACAGAGCGAAGCGCGAGCATAAGTCAGGAAAAATGTAAAAGCCTTAAATGGAATATTGATGAAGACTTATTTGCAGTCGGATAGAGTCTTTTTCACTTCCGTCAGTTCTTTAGCGCGTTGCCCCTCATCTAATGTGACGCGCTCACCGTCCTTGTTTCTCGACATGATTAACATGCCTTCTTCAAGAGACTGCTTGTAAGATTTTGCGCGTTCGCAGTTTTTGTTTTTTGCTTCTGCCTGCTGTGCGTCGGAGCTAGCTTTTTTCTCCGCTTCTTCGCGGGCTAACTTGCGCTTGTTAAAGTCTTCATTTTTGCTCGCAAGTGTCACCGGTTTCTCTAATTTATCAGAGTCACTTTTTGTTTCAGAACTTGCAGTTGGACTCGCTGCGCCGCGTACAATGCCAGCCGGTGTTTTTATGATTTTGTCACGAGGAACAGACTTTGGTGGCGGGGTGTCAGAGTACTGCTTAACGCCTTTGTCGTTTAACCATATGTACTGCGCAATCGCGATATTTGAAAGCAGCAAAGAGACGATAAAGCTTGATAATAAAAACTTGCGATTTTTTTGCATGATTTACTCGATTTTAATTTGGCTGGGGCACTATTCTTTAAGAATTTAG
>JAYVHZ010000252.1:0-1903 GCA_043770645.1 Undibacterium sp.
CTACAAATAGTAAACAATATTCATATTTTTCATACTAGAATAAAGGCGGTTAGGCGAATAAAAATCCGAAATTTAACAGTAATTAAAATACAAAATGACTAAAATCTCACTTCGATTGCATCACCCCATCATGTTCACTCTCATCACTCTTCTCAGTGCCTGTGGTGGTGGCGGTAGTACTTCCAGTCCCATCGTTTTTTCTTCGCCGAACACACCAACCGTGGAGGTGCCAAGCACCACGCTTCCCTTGGTAAATGTCAGTACGGTTAGTAAAAATGACCCTGGCAGTTCTTTATCTGATAACTGGCGCAATGGACCATTTATGGAAATTTACGTGCGCGGCTACCAAGATAGCAATGGCGATGGTGTCGGCGATATTCGTGGATTGATACAGCGCCTAGATTATTTGCAAGATTTAGGTATCAAGGGGATATGGCTAATGCCCATTACCCAAAGCGAAGACAAAGACCACGGTTACGCGGTAAAAGATTATCGTGATATTGAAACACAATACGGCACGTTGGCAGATTTCGATGAGCTGGTTAAACAAGCCCATGCACGCGGGATAGGCTTGATTCTCGACTATGTGATGAATCACAGTGCAACTACGCATCCGGCATTTATCAATTCTGCAGACACCAGCAATAATGCTTATCGTGCCTGGTACGTTTGGAAAGATATCGCACCGAGTGGCTGGACAATTTTTGGCAATAACCCGTGGTACAACACCAAGAATGGCGCCTACTTCGCTGCATTTTACTCTGGCATGCCCGACTTCAACTTACTCAACCCCGCCGTCCTTGAATTCCATCAAAACAATTTACGTTTCTGGCTCAATCGCGGTGCTGACGGCTTTCGATTTGACGCCGTGGGCAATCTGGTAGAAAACAATGCCGGCGCCTGGGAAAGCCAACCTGAAAGCATCGCCTTGATGGGCAAAGTACGCGAAAACATCGCGCAATATGATAAACGCTTCATCGTCTGTGAGGCGCCCTCCAAACCACTCGCTTTTGCTGCCAACGATTCGTGCGGCAATGCGTTTGCTTTCCAGCACAACTACAACATCGTGAATGCAGCAAAAGCGCAATCGAGCGCAATCCAAGCGGTCGCGGATTATTTCAAGACCGCACCTCTGACGATGTCGACGATGATATCCAATCATGACGAATTTGCCGGAGCGCGCTTATGGGATCAAGTCAATGGCAACATTGCGCAATACAAGCTTGCTGCTGCAACTTACCTGCTTCAGCCTGGAACACCTTTTATCTACTACGGGGAAGAAATTGGCTTGGCTGGTGCGGCCAATTTAACTGGTGACCACAAACTACGAACACCCATGAGTTGGAATAGTAATAGCATCAACGCGGGCTTTTCGACAGGCACGCCCTTCCGTGCTTTGTCTGGCAATGCGAGCAGTCAAAATGTGGAAGCACAACGCCAAGATCCTAACTCGCTGCTACAGTTTTACAAAGACTTGATTAGTCTGCGCAAACAACGCAACTCCCTTAATTCTGGCAATTACAGCAATGCCGCTGTGAATGGCAGCGTTCTTAGTTTTCATCGTCAATTCGGCGATGAAAAAAGTGTGGTGCTCATTAATTATGGGAACAATAGCATCACGACCAACATAAAAAACCTGCCTATCAATACAACATTAAGCAGTGTTTACCCGAACAAAATCGTCAAAGTGAATAGCGATACCAGTGGATCGGCAGATGTCAATTTGCCAGCCCAATCGTTTTTTGTTTTCTCTATTAACTAAGCCGACATGAACGTTTTCGGGTACAAATAGATGCAGATCGGCGCAGAATCACCTGCGCCACCTTCCCCTGACATGCCATGATTAGCGTAATGCCAACTCAGGTCAATTGCATTGTCTATGCCAATTTCTTGCATCAACCTC
>JAYVHZ010000253.1:0-1928 GCA_043770645.1 Undibacterium sp.
CACATGGACGCACAGGAAAAATTAATTGAAAACATTTTGCTGGCTTTACCGTTGGAAAAGTCTAAGAGAATTTATCGAAGTTCGCTGCTTAAGGCGCTACCTCCAGCGTCAACAAAAAGTGATCTTGATCCAACTTCAATTGCCGCATGTTTACCTTTCTTGCAGCAAGAAATCCATTTGCGGCGCCCGCGTTCGCTGCTGATATTTGGTGAGATTGTTGCTGATGCTTTATTGGCGTCTGTTTCCACGTCTGAATTATCAAATCTACGACAAAACCCTGTTTATTTTCAGGATATCCCTGTTATTGTTACACATAGTATCGGTGCAATCCTTGCACAACCGGAATTGAAGCGAGAGGTATGGACGGATCTCTGCCGGCTTAGAAAACTGATTGCATAAAGAGTTGGATCATGAAAACTTATCAAGATGGGTTTCATCAAGCATGGTCACAATTAAACGACAAGCATGTCCGTGCTTTAGCGTGGTTGCTTACATCGCCTGATTTATTGGACAAGAATGCCGCGATCTGGTGGCATCAAATTGGCGCCCTCGAGGTTCCGGATCCGGATAAATTGCGTGTTTGGCTCTTTAATCTGGATGCGCATCCGACCGCATTGCATGAAGCATTGAAGATCCATAAATTTTTGCGCTTGGGGCATTACGCGGAAGATCTGTTGGCTTTTTATTTTGCGCATGAAGGACTGTTGTTTGGGCATGGAATCCAAGTCCACAGCGATAGGGCGGAAACGATAGGTGAATTTGATTACCTTTTATTTGCTCAAGGTGGCTTATTGCATCTTGAGTTGGCAACTAAGTTTTACCTGTTCCATCACTCGCATGGTGGCAATAATCTTGGTAATCGTTCTGCCACTGTTTATGACTATTTGGGACCCAATTTGAATGATAGTCTCGGTGCGAAGATGCAAAAAATTTTGCAGCATCAATTGACTTTGTCACAGCATGATGCGGCCCGAAAATTGATTCAGACAAAAATTATTGCTGCGCGCGCCTTAATTAAAGGCTGGTTGTTTTATCGTAGTTCAGAGCCAAGACAGTTGGTGACGGGTATCGCTGCTAATCACTGTTTGGGATTTTGGTGGACGCAAGCGGAGTTTGAGCAGCTTGCTGTGCCTTACGCCTTACGCTTGGATCGTTTGCAATGGCTGGCACCAGCGCAAGTCGGATTAGACGAAGTGATGGATAAGAGCTTGATTGTCGACACATTACAGCGCCATTTTCAAGTTGATGCAACACCTGTAATGGTGGCTATTATGAAAAAAAATGGCAAGGTAATGCAAGAATTTTGTCGTGGAATGGTGGTGTCAAATGATTGGCCATCGAGAGCTAGCCAGCTTGCTCGATAGCCAAATTGGCGGTGACTTAATGTTTGGCTTCACCAATTAAAGAGATTGAATCAAAAATCTTCTGATTCGCCTTATGCCTGAGTATGACGGCATACATCGTTGAAGCGACAAACAAACCAAAAATGACGATGATGATATGGGTGTGTAGATCCAGAGAAACCATAACAGCATAGATCGCCAGCAACACCAAAATCGACAGATTTTCATTGAAATTTTGAACCGCAATTGAATGGCCTGCGCTCATCAGTACGTGACCGCGATGTTGTAACAAAGCATTCATCGGTACCACAAAAAAGCCGGCAAGTCCGCCAATAAAAATCAACAATGGATAGGCGAGCCAAACATTGGTCACGAAGATCATGGTGGTAACCGCTAAACCCATTAGAACGCCAAGCGGCATGACCGACAATGCTTTCTTGAGTGGAATTACACGTGCAGCGAATAAAGCGCCAATAGCAATGCCAACGGCAAAAACACCTTGTAATTCGCTACCCTTACTCAGTGGCATATGCAAATTAACTTCGGCCCACTTCAAAACTAAATATTGCAAAGTAGCACCTGCAC
>JAYVHZ010000254.1:0-3819 GCA_043770645.1 Undibacterium sp.
ATTATGGCGGGTGACCACACTGCCCACAATAAAGAGACGCAATCATGTATCGAAGCATGCACGCATTGTCACGCGACTTGTTTGCATACCGCCATGATGCACTGCTTAGAAATGGGCGGCGCGCATGTCGAAGCGACACATTTTCGATTAATGATGGATTGCGCCGCGATCTGCCAAACATCCGCCAACATGCAATTATCTGGCTCGCCATTTCACCGAGCGCTTTGCGGCATTTGCGCTGACATTTGTGAGGCTTGTGCAAAAAGTTGTGAAGCAGTTGGCGGCATGGAAGCCTGTGTTAAGGCGTGCCACGATTGCGCTGCAAGTTGCCGCAAGATGTGCGCCAAGGCTGGATGAATTTAGGCAACGACGGACAACGCTGGTTATGCAGGTATCGCAAATCAGCACTCCGTCAAAATAGATATTATTTGAGCTGCTGACTAAATAACCAATCACGCCACCAGTATCCCGGATAGACATCAGACGGTGGCTGATGTTTCAGTCCTTTATATTCTCTTAAGGTGACTTGTTGCCCACCGTGCTCAGCAATCGCTTGGGCGAATCGTCGATCAGCGGTAATCGGGTTTTCCATATCTGCATCACCGTGAATCACGATGATAGGGAGATTCGTAAAACTGTGTGCTAGAGAGTTTGGCGGCGCGATGCCACACATGGGGACAATGCCTGCAAACATATTAGGTGCGATGCTTGGCAGCAGCCAAGTTGCTGAGCCACCCATAGAAAATCCCGAGGCATAGATCCGTGATTTATCCACGGGATTTGCTGCACTAAATTGCTTAATCAGCTCAACTGTGTCATTCAACATAGCCGAAGGCACAGCATGTTGATCCGGTGAAGCTGGACCGTAGTTCGCGCTTCTGATTGAAAACTGTGGAATCAAAATAAACGCCTGATATCGATCGCGAACATCCGGCATAGCCCAGCTTTTTGCCAGTCGATCTAACTGGCTTAGATTGTCAGTTCCAATTTCTCCTGATCCATGCAGTTGCACTACGAGCGGATAAGCTTTTCCTGGAATTGGTTTTGATGGCCGCAGCAAGCGATAGGGCAAGTGCGCACCGCGTGATGAGGTAAAAATGACGCTCTCAAATTGCTCAGAGGATACCGTGTTGAAAAGTTCTCTTGATAAGGGAGTGGGGTTGTCTATCAGTTCTTGTTTTGGGGAGACGCTTGCGCAGCTTGTTAGGGCTGCGCAAAGTAGGAAAATGAGTGTTTTTGCTTTTTTCATTGTTTGGATGGGGTTGCGTGATGTGAGGTCTAGCAATCTAGCTAAGGCGCGGACATATGAGCATCGGAAGAAAATAATTTGAATGCTATGTCTCTGCAGCACTCCCCTTGATTACGTATTTAGGCGTTAAATTCTGTGTGATCTTGATTCATACGTTCCGCAGCCCAAGCGGCGATGTTGGCATAGAACTCTGTGCGAGGCCATCTTGCGTCAATGTTTTTTGAGAATGTCAGGTGAACAACCGCAACGCGATTTGTGCCGTCTTGAAGGGAGAAGAGAAAATCATCACAGTCCTGTCGCTGTGCTAAAGCAGTAGCTTTTACACCAAAAAGAACATGATTTCGTGGCAACTCTGATTTGAGTTGGCCTTCGATGTGTGCCGGATTAGGCACGGTGTACCAAGGATCTAGATAGTCCATATTTGACGCCCAAATTGTTTTAAAGTGAAAGAAATCGAAGTTGATATATTATTTCAAAAACAACAACGATGTTTCAAATACTCGTTAAGTCCCATCAATGCGACGTTCACGTTTCTACCCTGCATGAAATAATAGTGCAACAACGACAATATAGGTCGCCGTCAATTATGTAGTGATATCGCCTATAGTCCAAGGCAAATATCGTGCCCTCAATTCCACAAAACAACAAAACCTCGCGTTTTTTGCTTTACTTTTCAAAGCGCTTTGAATTAAACTTCAAATCTATCCAAAGCGCTTTGAATCAATCCTTTAAAGATTCACAAAAAATCATTCAATCAGCGCTTTTTAATTTTCCAGAATATGAGTAAGTCTATGAAACCAGCCTGCATTTTTGACCTCGATGGTGTGATTGTGGATACCGCGAAGTATCACTATCTGGCTTGGAAGCGTTTGGCGAATAGTTTGGGTTTTGATTTTACTGAGCATGACAATGAGCAGCTTAAAGGTGTCAGTCGGGTTGAATCTTTGAAACTGATTTTGCGCTTGGGTGGCAAGCAACTTGATGACGCGGAATTTGATGCGGCCTTGGTGCGTAAGAATGGCTGGTATTTGGAATACATACAGCAAATCGGGCCGGAAGAAATTTTGCCAGGTGCTGCGGAGTTTTTGACTTCAGTGCGCGCGCAGGGCATCAAAGTGGCGCTGGGATCAGCGAGTAAAAATGCGGTTTTGATCTTGGAGCGCATACAGTTGCTCGATCAGTTTGATGCGATTGTCGATGGCAATAAAGTTAGCAAAGCCAAACCCGATCCTGAAGTGTTCTTAAAAGCGGCGGAAGAATTAGCAGTACCTGCTAGCGCGTGTATCGTGTTTGAAGATGCGGTGGCAGGTGTGCAGGCGGCACGTAATGCGGGCATGAAAGTCGTTGGTATTGGCAGTGCGGCCGTACTAGATCAGGCGCATTTTGTGTTGCCGAATTTTGCGGGTTTGAGCATCGCAGATGTGCTTGCCAGATTCGCGTAGTTGAAGAAAATAACGAACAGAATAACGAACAAAATAAAACCAAGACGGATGAAATAGCAATGAGAGATTACATCAAAAAAGACCCGTGGAATATTATCGAAGAAGGCTTTGATCCTGCTTTGAATCGTATCTCCGAAAGTATCTTTTCGATAGGCAATGGCAAGATGGGCCAGCGCGCCAATTTTGAAGAAAAATACAGTGGCAGTAGTCTGCGCGGTAGCTATGTGGCTGGCGTTTATTACCCAGATAAAACGCGCGTGGGTTGGTGGAAAAATGGCTATCCAGAGTATTTCGCCAAGGTGCTCAATGCGACCAATTGGATCGGTATTAATGTCAACGTCGATGGCGAAGAACTCGATTTGGCAACGGCCAAGGTAGCGAATTTTAAGCGTGTGTTGAACATGCAAGAAGGCATCTTGCAACGCAGCTTTGTCGCGACCTTAGCTTCCGGCAAGCAAATTGAAGTGCAGTCCACGCGCTTTACCAGTATTGTCGATACCGACAATGCGGTGATTCGTTATTCGGTCAAAGCTTTGAATTTCAGTGGTAAGCTCACGTTCACGCCTTTGCTTGATTTGAATGTGATGAATCAAGATTCCAATTACGACGAGCAGTTTTGGGTAGAGATTTCACGTAGCGCAGAAGTGGGTGTTGCCGCGATTACTGGTGAAACTAAGAAGACTGCGTTTCATGTGGCGACGGCGTTTGCTTTGTCATTGGAAATTGATGGTGCATCTCAGACGTTACAAGCGGAACCCGTCTTGAAAGAAAAATTTGTCGCGAATGTCGTGCATGTTGATATCGTGCAGGGACAGTCGGTTAGCTTGATTAAATACCTTGCGGTCGTTTCTTCGCTCTACGCTGAGAAGGCGACGATACAGGCGACAGCGCAAGCAAGTGCTGCCGCGGCGCAAACGAAGGGCTTTGAAAACATGCTGAGCGAGCAGCGCGCAGCATGGGCGAAAAAATGGGCGGAATGCGATATCACGATTGACGGCGATGTCGCTGCGCAGCAAGCGATCCGTTTCAATATTTTGCAAATGAATCAAACTTATACAGGTGAAGATGAGCGCTTGAATATCGGCCCGAAAGGTTTCACTGGCGAGAAATATGGCGGCGTAACCTACT
>JAYVHZ010000255.1:0-15796 GCA_043770645.1 Undibacterium sp.
GATTCAACAAAATGATAATAGGCATCAGCATTATAGAAATATTGCGTGATGGCGGCGTTCGCACCCGCTTTCACTTTGCGTACAAAATTTTGCAAATCATCTTGAGGTGATTTAGCTTGCGGGTGCATCTCTGGATAGGCTGCCACTTCGATGTGGAACCAATCACCCGTTTCTGCACGTATAAATTCGACTAATTCATTTGCATAACGGAACTCACCGCCCATGCCATAACCACTAGGCAAATCGCCGCGCAATGCGACTAGGCGATGGATGTCGTGGTCTTTATACGTTTGCAGAATTTGGCGAATCGAATCGCGCGTTCCACCAACGCAAGACAGATGGGGCGCTGCGTCAAAACCTTCTTTGCGGATTTCAACTACGGTGTCCAAAGTGCCCTGCTGCGTCGTGCCACCGGCACCAAAGGTTACCGAAAAATACTTAGGATTTAACTCCGCCAGTTTAGTGCGCGTCACTCGTAATTTCTCGGTTCCTTCTTCCGTCTTAGGCGGAAAGAATTCAATACTAAAATTATGTGGTTTCATTTTTTGTTAGGAGTAAAGTGGAGAGTGTCCATGAGATCACGCTGTACAACAAGGCACCGAAAACCGCAGACCAAAAACCTGCAACATGAAAGCCATCAAACATACTGGCGACCGCCCAAAACATCAGTCCATTAATCACAAAAATAAACAAACCCAGACTTAAGACGGTCACGGGTAAAGTAAGGATTAATAAGATGGGGCGGATCACGGTATTCACAAAACCCAAGACCACAGCTACCAACAATGCAGTCGTGAAACTATCTATCGTGATTGAGCTGAGTAAATACGGTAGCGCTAATAGCGCCAGTGCGTTGATTAACCAGGTAGCGAGTAAGCGCATGGGATCTCCTTTTGTTTTTCTCCCTTCTCCCGCGAGCGGGAGAAGGGTCGGGGATGAGGGTGGTTGGTGGGCCAAGCTCACTAAATTGACATCCAAGACATTTTCTAAACACGCTGAGATTTCTCAGCAAAGCTGAATGCCCCTCACCCCAACCCTCTCCCGCCTGCGGGAGAGGGAGTTTTTAAGACCCAATATAAATTGGGACATCCTTTATTAATAACGGTAGTGTTCCGGCTTGTAAGGACCTTCTTTTTTCACACCGATATAGTTCGCTTGCTCTTCCGTCAAAACACTCAATTGCGCATTGAGTTTTTTCAATTGCAAACGTGCGACTTTTTCGTCGAGATGTTTCGGCAAAGTATAAACACCGACTGGATATTGAGCGGTATTGCAGAACAATTCGATCTGCGCAATCGTTTGATTTGCGAACGATGAACTCATGACGTAAGAAGGATGACCAGTACCGCAACCGAGATTGACCAAACGACCTTCAGCCAACAAAATGATACGACGGCCGCTTGGGAAAATCACGTGATCAACTTGTGGCTTGATGTTATCCCACTTGTATTGTTTGAGCGCAGCAACGTCGATTTCATTATCGAAGTGACCGATATTGCAAACAATCGCTTGATCCTTCATCTTCAACATGTGCTCATGTGAAATCACATGATAGTTACCTGTCGTCGTCACGAAGATATCGCCGTGTTCACATGCGTAATCCATAGTCACTACGCGATAGCCTTCCATCGCTGCTTGCAGTGCGCAAATTGGATCGATTTCTGTTACCCAAACTTGTGCTGACAAAGCACGCATTGCTTGTGCCGATCCCTTGCCTACATCACCATAACCAGCGATGACAGCGACTTTACCTGCGATCATCACATCAGTTGCGCGCTTGATACCGTCAACTAAAGATTCACGGCAGCCATACAAATTATCGAACTTGGATTTCGTCACGGAGTCATTGACGTTGATTGCTGGGAAAGCGAGTTTGCCTTCTTTATGCATTTGGTACAAACGGTGTACGCCTGTTGTGGTTTCTTCCGTTACGCCTTTGATCGCAGCTAAACGTTTGGAGTACCAAGTCGCATCGATGGCCAAATGTTTTTTGATGGAATTGAACAGGCAAGTTTCTTCTTCTGAACCTGGGTTGTTCAACACTGAGATATCGGATTCAGCACGTGTGCCAAGGTGCAGCAACAAGGTTGCATCGCCGCCGTCATCCAAAATCATATTGGAATATCCACCATCGGTCCAATCGAAAATACGATGAGTGAATTCCCAATATTCATCGAGGTTTTCACCCTTGAATGCGAACACCGGTGTACCGCCAGCAGCAATTGCCGCAGCTGCGTGATCTTGCGTTGAATAGATATTGCAAGATGCCCAACGTACTTGTGCACCGAGTGCGTTCAAAGTTTCGATCAGCACCGCTGTCTGAATCGTCATGTGCAATGAACCAGTGATGCGCGCGCCTTTCAAAGGCTGGCTAGCAGCGAATTCTTCACGAATTGCCATCAAGCCTGGCATTTCTGTTTCTGCGATTTGAATTTCTTTGCGACCCCAATCGGCCAAGCTTAAGTCAGCGACGTGGAAATCTTGTGTGGTTTGAGATGTCATGATGGTGGCGTTCTCACGCCCTCCTTTCTAGTGAAAAAAGTAACGTGAGCGCAGTTGCTGTGAGTGAAATGAACGCCCAACTCATGTTCAATCAACTCTTCTAATCCAAGCCTGGCAATCCGGATCGACGGTTAAACGTCAATCAAAACTTGTCGCAGCGCTCCTTGGAGAGGTCGAAGTATAACGCAATTTATTCAAAAATGTGATGAGCCTTAAAATTTTATGCTTAAATTTTAAGCAATTTCCAAGAGTACCAAGATCAATACCCAGAAAAATCACACACTTTAAAAAGCGTTAATCCAGTGTCTTCGACCAGTTTCGATCCCCCTAATTCAGGTAAATCGACAATCACAGCGCCCTCCACAACGACCGCGCCGAGACGCTCTAATAATTTTTTCCCCGCCATCATCGTGCCGCCAGTCGCAATCAAATCGTCTATGAGTAAAACACGATCGCCGGCTTTGCAAGCATCGGTATGTAACTCCACTGTTGCGCTGCCGTATTCGAGTTCATAGCTCTCGGAAACTGTCGTGAATGGTAACTTGCCCTTTTTACGAATCGGGACAAATCCAATGTTCAATTCATACGCCACCACCGAACCGAGAATAAAACCTCGCGCATCCATCCCAGCCACCAAATCGAGCTTTGCATCGGCATAACGCGCCAAAAAAATATCAATCAGCACACGAAAGACTTTGGGATCCTGCAACAGTGTCGTGATATCACGGAACTGCACCCCTGCTTGCGGCCAATCTGGCACTGTACGGATATGCTGTTTGATAAATTCATTTGGGTTAATCATCTGTTTTCCTATTTTAATAATCTCTGCTCTGCACGAGCGACACCTTCTGCACTACCTCGCAATACAATCACATCACCTGCTTGCAATGCCAAATCACTTTCCGCTTGCAATCTGTTCTTACCACGCCGGATTGCTGTCACATCAACCGCTAATTCTGCGAGCGCTAACGCGTCTATGGTTTTACCAATGATTTTGCTGCGCTCATTTAAAACCACCGTATGCAAGCGCAATTGCAAATTTTCTGCATCATCTGCCGCGTCACTAGCACCATGAAAAAATCCACGTAAAGATTCATACCGCGCGTCACGTGCCATTTGAACTGTGTGCACGACGCGTCTTAATGGCACGCCTAACAATACCAAGGCATGTGAAGCAAGCATTAGGCTGCCTTCCATTAAATCGGGAACCACTTCAGTCGCCCCAGCCGCTCGCAATTTTTCAAGATCGGTATCGTCATGACTGCGCACAACGACTGGCAAACTTGGATTGAGTTCGTGCACCAAATGCAGAATTTTCAACGCTGACTGCGTATTGGTATAAGTAATCACCAAAGCCGCAGCACGATTGATGCCGGCAGCGGTTAAACTTTCGCGACGACCAGCATCACCGTAAGATACATTCGCCCCCGCCGTTTGCGCTTCATTGATGCGATCAGGATCAAGGTCTAAGGCGTGATAATCGATATTTTCATCAGCCAGCAATTTAGCCAAGCTTTGCCCGCTACGACCAAAGCCCGCAATAATCACATGCTTCTTCACTTTCATTGTACGTGCGGCGATTTGCGTCAACGCCAGAGATTGCATCATCCATTCGTTCGACGATAATTTCAGCACGATCCAATCAGACTTCGCCAAAATAAATGGCGAAATCAACATCGACAAGACCATCGACGCCAAGATGAGTTGAAGGAGTAAGGGATCAATCAAATTCAAACCGCCCGCCTGATTCAATAATACGAATCCAAATTCACCAGCCTGCGCTAAACCGAGGCCGGTACGAAGCGCGACACTGGTAGGACAAGAAAATAGTCGGGCGAGTAAAAAAATCAAGCCGAATTTAAAAACTACAGGGCCAACCAATAACACCAAGATTAACCAACCATAATCCAATAAGAGCTGCAAATTAAGCAACATGCCGACGGTAATGAAGAACAGCCCTAACAGCACATCACGAAAGGATTTAATGTCTTCTTCAACTTGATGTTTATATTCGGTTTCAGAAATCAACATCCCCGCAACAAAGGCACCGAGCGCCAAAGACAAACCCGCTTTTTCTGTAAGCCATGCTGCGCCCAAAGTGAACAACAGCAAATTTAACATAAATAATTCTTGAGAGCGCCGGCGCACGACAATCGCAAACCACTCCCGCACAACTTTTTTTCCAACAAAAAAAAGTAAAAACAAAACCACGGTGGCTTTGCCTGCCGCGGTCAACAAACTCATACTGAGATTATCCGATTCTGCCGCTAGCGCAGGCACCAAAATCAACAAAGGCACAACCGCCAAATCTTGAAACAATAAGATACTGATAATCTGTCTGCCATGCGGACTTTCCAGCTCCAACTTTTCCGTCAGCATCTTGGACACAATAGCCGTCGATGACATCGATAAGGCACCGCCAATTGCAAACGCGGCTTGCCAACTAATCGCGAAATATTCGGGCAAAATCATGGCCGCGCCAAAGCACATCAGCATAGCCAAAGCAATTGTACTAACCACTTGCGCCATACCCAAACCGAATACCGCGCGTCGCATTGAAATTAACTTTGGCAAAGAAAATTCAAGTCCGATCGAAAACATCAAAAACACCACGCCAAATTCAGCCAGCAAATGCGTAGTCGAACTCTCTTGTGCCCAGCCTAATGCATGCGGCCCGATCAAAATACCGACTGCAAGATAGCCCAACATCGGTGGTAAATTCAACAGGCGCAAGGCAACCACACCTAACACGGCGCTGCTCAACAAAAGTAAAGTGGTATCGAGTGCATTCATGCAACAGATGCTATCAATCAAGAGAAACTAAATAAAAAACGCGGAATATCTGCGATTCCGCGTTGATAAAAACGGCCAATACAAAGTCAATTTACTTTAGAAAAGTATCACGATAAGCGGCATACATTGCGCCAAACAACACCGGCGCAAGGACCAACCAACCGAGAAAAATGGGGATCGTTGCTAAAATTGCAAACGCAATGTACAAAACGAAGAATAACAAGAATGCAGTCCAATTTTTCAAACTACACTTCAAACTGAGAATCAGAGCCTCGACTGGTGCGATATTGTGGAAGACAACTAAAGCTGGTGCAAACCAGATTACCATCGCCAATGGCATCGCCACGATGAAGGCTATTAGCACGAAGCCGATCAAGGCAGTGAAACCCAAACCCATCAGACCAGCGCTGCCAAGTACAGCACCGGTTGCAATTGCTCCGCCAAACATCAATACAGCGACAAACCCAGCAACGATGGTAACAACAAACACACCAATCATCCAAAACAAGCCGAGTAAAACTAGTGCGCCAAATTTGTCTTTAAAACCGGCGAACAAAAAATCAAATGTCACTGGCTTTCCTTCGAAATGTGCCTGACATGCCAACATAAATCCACCGCAAAAAACCGGCATCAAGAGGTTGAAAGCAAACGAGCCAATGACAGGCACCACGTTGAGTACGATCATAATGACAAACAACACGACCACCATTCCTATCCAAACGCCGGCGTTCATTTTGAACTGTTCAAAGCCATATCCATACCACGATGTGGCTGTACCAGCATCCACCAAATTGGCGTCTGGTTTAAATTGAGGCCCCTGCGATGTATCTGAGACCAAAGTCGCCATATTAGGAAAATTACTTTCGGGCGGGGCAGAATATGGATCCATGGCGTGACTTTCACAAAAAGTTAGGGTGATTTACTGAAACCAATACGAGAAATCGTATGCTAGAAGTATCCTTGATTAAAATTTAATTGACAAGCCTCGTCATTCCCTACGATCAATCAAGCTGCAATTCTTGCCGCCATGCTCGCTTTAGCGTCCTAAAAAAATACAAAAACAAAAGTAGGCGACAGTAAATTCACATCTGGCAGAGTTTTTGCTTGCTCATATTTAGTTTATACTCCGCGTATGAGCACACCAAATACTTCTACAGAACAAAACATTGTGTCAACTAGCGACGCAAAAGCGGATCACGCCTTGCAATTAGCATGCGAGACCTTGCAAATAGAGGCAGATGCCATCCTCAGTCTAAGACAACGTTTGCGTGGTAGCGACTCATCTGCATTTATTGACGCGATTCAGAAAGTTTTACACTGCAAAGGCCGACTGGTTATTTCTGGCATAGGAAAATCTGGTCATATAGCACGCAAAATTGCTGCCACTTTTGCCTCAACTGGCACACCTTCCTTCTTCCTACATCCCGCTGAAGCCGCACATGGCGACCTTGGCATGGTGACTTCACAAGATGTTTTCATTGCGATTTCTTATTCCGGCGAAGCAGGCGAATTAGTCGCCATCTTGCCTATACTCAAACGGCTAGGCGTCAAACTCATCGCCTTGACTGGCAACCCTAATTCGACCTTGGCGAAATTAGCAGATCTACATTTGAGTGTGCATGTTGATAAAGAAGCCTGCCCTCTCAACCTCGCACCTACAGCAAGCACCACCGTTACGTTGGCACTTGGTGATGCACTCGCCGTTGCGGTACTTGATGCACGCGGTTTTAAGGAAGAAGACTTTGCACGCTCGCACCCTGGCGGCGCGCTTGGTCGTCGCTTGCTCACGCACGTCAAAGATGTGATGCGAACTGGGAATGCGATTCCGCAAGTCAAGCCCGACACAAAACTTAGTAGCGCCTTGATGGAAATTACACAAAAAGGCATGGCGATGACCGCGATTGTCGATGACGACAATACGATTGTTGGTGTTTTCACAGACGGCGATTTACGTCGTTTAATGGATAAGCCACTGAATTTTTCTGAACTAATAATTGCTGACGTCATGCACAAGAATCCATATCGTATCGGCCCTGAGCAATTGGCAGTCGAAGCAGTGGAAATCATGGAACAACACAGAATTAATCAATTATTGGTCGCAGATGCGCAAGGCAAATTAGTCGGCGCTTTACACATTCATGATTTAACCCGTGCCAAGGTGATTTGATGACACAACAAACACCAGATCATTCCCAAACAGTGGCACGACAACAGGCGGCGCAAGTGCGCCTGATGATCTTTGATGTTGATGGGATTTTGACCGATGGCAGTTTACATTTTGGCCCCGACGGCGAGATGATGAAGACTTTCAACGTACTTGATGGCCAAGGCATCAAGTTATTGCAAAACGCAGGAATCGCGACTGCAATCATCAGTGCGCGTCAATCGGCGATCGTCAGCAAACGAGCCAGTGATCTTGGTATCACGCATGTCATGCAAGGCATCCATGATAAAAAATCTGCGTTTTTAGCGCTAACAAAAGAACTCAATATTCCGCATGAAGCCTGTGGTTTCATTGGGGATGATGTGATTGATTTACCGATTTTGTTACGCGTTGGTTTTTCTGCAAGTGTTCCAAATGGACATGAGGAAGTACGCAGCCGTGTTTCTTATGTCACGCAAGCACAAGGTGGTCGCGGTGCAGCGCGCGAGATCAGTGATTTTATTTTAAGGGCGCAAGATAAGTACACCACTGCCTTAGCACCTTTTTTAGATGTGAGTGACGATGACCGCTGATCGTATCCGCGTTTGGCTCGGCATCGCACTGCTTGGCTTAGTCATGCTAGGCAGCTTTTGGGTATATGAAGTGATGCGACGCCAAGGTGAAGATGAAGCGAGTAACAGCAAGGATCGTAGCGAACCAGATTACTACGTGGAGCAATTTAACTTTGTTCGTTTATCGCAATCAAAACAAACCAATTATCGCGTGACAGGTGAAAAACTGATTCATTATCCGAAGGTCGATGAATTTGAAATTATTCAACCTCGCATTGTCGGAGTCGATCAAGAAAAAACACCGATGACGATACGCGCTGATCGCGCTATTGTGAAGCAGAAGGTTCAAGAAACACCGCAGAGTAAAGCCGAAGACCAGATTCACTTGCGAGGTAACGTGCACGTGGAACGTGTCGACAGCAAGCAAGGTTCGTCATTAATGATGGCGACGACAGCGCTAACCCTGCTTCCGGACACCGAGAGAATGCGTACCACTGAAGCAATTACTTTGACGACGCCACGCGCCAGTCTTACCGCAATAGGTATGGAAGCGGACAATAGCAGTCAAAAAATTCGCTTGTTAAGTAAGGTGAAGGTAAGTATAGCTCCGCTAGCAACAAAGAAATAAGATTTGCTTCCATCCATATTCGTATCGTCGCCTCTTTCGCAAGATTAGTTGATGGTACGCAGAAGCAAAAAAACAGAACGAAAGAAACGAAATAAGCGAGGATGATTGAATGATGATTTCAAAATCAAATATGAGCACTCTGAAAGCTGTATGTGTCATCGGTGCAATCACAGGCTCATTGCTCAGTTTAGGTGCACGAGCAGAGAAAGCTGATAGTCAGAAACCTACCAATATTTCTGCGGAATATACGGTTTTTGATGGAAAGACCAATACCAAGACATTGACTGGCAAAGTGGAATTAAGTCGCGGCACTTTATTGATACGTGCCGAGAACGCGATAGAAACAGAAACCAAAGATGGCGGCGGCAGTGTAATGCTATCAGGTCAAAATGGTAGCCAAGTTTTTTTCCGCCAAAAACGCGACGGCGGTGAGGATTTATGGATAGAAGGTTCGGCTGACCGAGTTGAGTACGATAAAAAAAGTGAAGTGGTTAAATTTATCGCGAACGCACAGGTGCGCTATTTAAGTCAGCAAAAAATCACGCAAGAACAAAATGGCGAATTTCTATCTTATGACAGTTTAAATGATGTGTTCACCGCGACCAATTCCACCAGTGGTAAACGTGTCCCAGGTGGCGGCAAAGTGCGGATTACTTCAGAACCTAAGCAAGCAAAAACTGACGTTAAACAAGAAAAATAAATAGACAAATATGACCAGTACACTATTGATCGAAGGCCTGCAAAAACGCTATGGCATGCGCCAAGTGGTGCGTGATGTCTCGCTGCAAGTGAAAAGCGGTGAGGTGGTGGGATTGCTTGGACCTAACGGCGCAGGTAAGACAACCTCGTTCTATATGATCGTCGGCTTGGTGCCATCTGATGCTGGAAAGATTGATATCGATGGCGTGGACATTTCCAATTTTCCTATCCATCAACGAGCACAACTGGGGCTATCCTATTTACCACAAGAAGCCTCTGTGTTCCGTAAATTATCGGTAGAAGATAATGTACGTGCAGTCTTAGAACTGCAACGTAATGAGAATGGTAAACCACTCTCCAAAATTGAAATTGACCAACGTCTCAATACACTTTTGGAAGATTTACAGATTGATGGCTTACGAGAAAGCCCCGCCCGCGCCTTATCTGGCGGTGAGCGCCGCCGAGTAGAAATTGCCCGAGCTTTAGCGACCAATCCGCGCTTTGTTTTGTTAGACGAACCCTTCGCAGGGGTTGATCCGATTGCGGTTATTGAGATTCAACGCATCGTTCGCTTCCTCAAGGAGCGCGATATTGGCGTCTTAATTACGGATCACAATGTACGCGAAACTCTGGGCATTTGCGATCACGCGTACATCATCAACCAAGGCTCAGTATTAGCCAGTGGGCGACCTGATGAAATCATCACCAATGAGACTGTCAGACGCGTCTACTTAGGTGAACATTTCCGCATGTAACCTCGCCAAATTATGACGTCGACATCATGAAGCAAAGCTTACAGCTACGCACTTCACAGCACTTAGCGCTCACTCCGCAATTGCAGCAATCAATTCGCTTGCTGCAATTATCTACATTAGAACTACATCAAGAATTAGAAGGTTTGTTGATTGAAAACCCGATGCTTGAACGGGTCGATGACGCTTTGGATAATGCCGTGCGTTTACTTGCTGATGGGACCATCAATAGCACGACAACACAGAGTGAAACCGAATTTAAAGCAGTTGAAAATACGCCACAAGAAAGCACCGAGATTTCCGCTGCGAACGACGTAACAGAGCAGACTGCCGAGATCGATGCACAAACTAGCAGCGATGACTGGAGTTTCGATGAGGCACCCAGTTCAGGCTCAAAAAGCAATGATGAAGAAGATGGTAGGCCACAACTAGAAGCGGCACAAACCACCTTACGTGAACATCTGTTAGAACAAATGCGCATCTCGATTCGTGAACCCCGCGATCGCGCCTTGATCGAACTAGTCATTGACGCAATTGATGACAATGGTTACCTGTGCGAGTCTTTAGAGGACATTCATGCCAGCTTACCGATTGATTTATGTATAGAGCTTGAGGAGCTGCAATTTGCACTAAACATGTTGCAGAGCTTTGAACCGGAAGGTGTGGGCGCACGCTGCACATCGGAATGTCTAGCAATTCAAATTAAACGTTTACCGAAAATTCCCTTCGTCACTAGGCGCCTTGCACTACAAATTGTGCAGGATCATTTACCTTTATTCGCGCAACGCGATTTTACAAAGTTACGCAAATTTTTACATTGCGACGACGAAGATTTACGTGAAGCTCAGGTGGTGATTCGGCAATGCAATCCTAAGCCGGGGCTAGCATTCGCCGTTGCGAAATCGGACTATGTTGTACCCGACGTCGTTGTTAAAAGAATCGGTGACGAATGGCAGGTCATGCTCAATCGCGACGTCATGCCACGCTTACGCGTCAATCACATGTATGCCAACTTAATGAAGCAGCAACGTGGCGACACCAGCCTAAGCCCCCAACTTCAGGAAGCGCGTTGGCTCATCAAAAACATGCGACAGCGTTTCGATACGATTTTGCGCGTTGCACAAGCTATAGTGGAAAGACAATACAATTTTTTCACGCATGGTGCTGTTGCGATGAGACCCCTTGTTTTACGCGAAATAGCTGATACACTAGGATTACACGAGAGCACTATTTCGCGTGTAACAACTCAGAAGTTTATGCTGACACCACACGGCATGTTTGAGTTAAAGTATTTTTTCGGTAGCCACGTCGCAACAGAAACAGGTGGTGAAGCATCTTCCACCGCGATACGGGCTCTGATCAAACAATTAATAGGAGAAGAAGACCAGAAGAAACCCCTCTCGGATAGCAAGATCGCCGACATATTGGGAGAACAAGGCATGGTCATCGCGCGGCGCACAGTTGCCAAGTATCGCGAAGCTCTGAAAATTCCCCCAGTCAGTTTGCGAAAATCTTTATAAACCAGTTCTTGAAATATTGTTTTCTATCGTTATATATGATTTAGCTCAAAACAATTTTCTGCCAATGAGCGATCGTAATGACTGGCAGTTCAGAAGGCAATAAAAGCAATATCACCATAGGAGCGTAGTATGAATCTCACCATCAGTGGACACCACGTCGAAGTTACTCCTGCAATTCGTGAATATGTACAAACCAAGTTAGAGCGGGTAAGGCGACACTTCGATCAAGTCATTGATATCGCCGTCATTTTGACGGTTGATAAGCTCCGCGAAAAGGATAAACGTCACAAAGCCGATATTAATTTACATCTGAGTGGAAAAGACATCCACGTTGAAAGTCTGGCGCATGATTTGTATGCTGCCATTGATGCTTTAGTCGACAAACTTGACCGTCAAGTGATTAAACATAAAGACAAAATTCAAGACCACCAACATGATGCGATTAAACACATTCCAGATCCGACACCTACACAATTAGATTAATGTAATTTCCGATTCACTTACAGTGATGATCCCAGGGCGCTTTTTAGCGCCCTTCTTATTTTCGTTTTTCTCATTCTTCGCTCTGAGTTAAAATCAACGGATACAAATTTTCACTATATTCCTATGAGCTCTTACGTCTTAACTGAAATCAAAAATCATATTGGCATCATCACTTTAGATCGCCCCAAAGCCCTTAACTCTTTGTCACTAGAAATGGTGCGCGCGATTACTGCATCCTTATTAGCGTGGCGTACTGATCCAGAGGTCAACGCTGTGTTTATTCAAAGTAGTAGTGAGAAGGCTTTCTGTGCTGGCGGTGATATTCGTTTTTTCTATGATGTAGGCACGAAAACGCCTATGCAAGACAGTGCATTATTGGAAGACTTTTTCACTGAAGAATACGCTCTAAATCATTTAATCCATTTTTATCCCAAACCTTATATTGCACTACTCAATGGCGTAGTGATGGGTGGCGGCATGGGGATTGCCCAATCTGGTGTCTCAAGTCGCCTGCGCATCGTGACTGAACGTACCAAAATGGCGATGCCAGAAGTTAACATTGGCTTGTTCCCTGATGTTGGCGGCGGCTATTTTTTGAATCAAACACCAGGCGAAATTGGTCGCTATTTAGGTTTAACTGGCGAGGTCATTCAGGGCATGGATGCGATTTACGCTAATTTGGCAGATGTCTATATTCCGACATCCGCACTTCCAGATTTATCGAACTTGATTGCGCAGTCAAGTGGCTCAGACATACGGGTCGTTATTCGTGATTTTGCTTCGCAGTTTTTTCAAGCATCTGAGCTTGAGAATTGTGTGTTGGCCCAACAAAGACCAGCGATTGATCATCACTTCAAATCGCATCGCGTTGATGAAGTCATGGCATCGCTCGCAACAGACAATTCATCTTTTGCGATAGCGACATTCGCTACGATGAATAAACGATCGCCACTGATGATGGCGGTTACCTCTGAACAGTTACAGCGCTGCCAACGGAAGTCAGTCGCAGAGTGCCTGCGTATCGAACGCACCATGGTCAGACATTGTTTCAAGCATGGTGAGGTCTTAGAAGGAGTGCGCGCTTTAGTTGTCGATAAAGATAATGCGCCACGCTGGTCGCCTGCGAGTATTGCGGAACTGGATGAGGCACTTATCGCGAGCTTTTTTGCCGAAGTTTGGCCAAGCTATGCGCATCCTTTAGGGCATTTACATTAACATTACAAACACGCCCACACTGTCAAGCTAGTGTGGGCGTGTTTTCAAGCACAAAGATATACTTTTATTTGAGCAAGCCAAAAACTTTACCGATAATTTTGCTGCCAGTACCTATTGGATCTTGTCGGATTTTTCTCTCTTCTTCCGCAATCATCGTATATAGAGCATCTACCGCTTTGCCAGAAACATAGGATTCTACTGTCGCTTCTTTTTCCGGCACGGCTCCCATCTTTTGCGCCTTCGCCATCACTGTATTGTATTTGTTCGCCAATCCAACTTTATCGGTCGCCGCCTTTACAGTCGGTGTAAATTTAGTCGTCAATGCGGTAGACGTTTTTTCTCTGAAAAAGTCCGTTACTGAAGTATCGCCACCAGTCAGAATTTTTTTCGCATCCGTGACCGACATCGTTTTTACAGCATCCAACAATAATGGTTTCGCCATCGGCACCGCGGATTCGGCAGCACGATTCATCGCCACCACCAACTCATCGAGATTCTTGCCTTGCCCACTTAATTTCAATATGGGTTTGGCTTTTTCCAAGATGGAAGGCAAAGGAATTTTGACCTTGTCATTATTCAAAAATCCATCGGCAACGCCAAGCTTAGATATCGCTGCATTGGCACCTTGTTCCAGCGCCGCTTTCAATCCACTATTTGCATCTTTGGAACTGAGTTGACTCAAATCTACAGCGTTGGCGGAACAGCACAGTAATAGCAGTGACATTACAAATGAACTCTTAATCTTTTGCGCGGTTTGCATAACATTCCTTTTTTTAAGTCGTTGTGGGTTTATACTTCTTCGATCAGATACAAACGTCTATGTTCACGGATCGCAAATCGATCAGTCATACCGGCGATATAATCCGCGATTCTACGTGCTTGCACGACCTGCATTTGCTGTGAATCGTTTTGCTTGGCAACGCGGTAATCAGGTGGAACTAGGGCAGGCTCCGCCATCATTAAGGTGAACAATTCGCGCACGGTATTTTTCGCTTTATTGCTCATGCGATTGACCAAATAATGACGATACAAATTCTCATACAAAAACTGCTTCAATACTTTTGCCTCTTGATGCATAGCATCAGAAAAGGCAATCATGGCAGGCATCGCTCGCACATCATCAATGGTCTTTGGCGCGCAATCGGCAATCCGATGTTCGGAGGTTTGAATAAGATCGGTAATCAAGAGATTAATCATACGACGTATTGTTTCTGATATGGCACGGCGTCCCGTAATGCCAGGATAGGTAAGATCAACCTCATGTCGAAATCGCGCATAACAATCGACTTCCATTAATTGCGATTCGTTAAGTAAGCCTGATCTCAACCCGTCATCAATATCGTGGTTGTTATAGGCAATCTCATCTGCCAGATTGGTGAGCTGCGCTTCAAGACTTGGCTGTGTTTTATCAATGAATCGTTGGCCTATGGCCCCAAGTGTACGGGCATTATGCAAGGAGCAGTGCTTGAGTATCCCTTCACGAGATTCAAAGCTCAGATTCAAACCTTCGAAACTAGCATAGCGTTCTTCTAAAACATCAACCACCCGCAAACTTTGTAGATTATGTTCAAAGCCACCATACTCTTTCATGCAGGCGTTGAGCGCATCTTGGCCTGCATGTCCAAAAGGGGTGTGGCCAAGATCATGCGCTAACGAGATCGCTTCAACCAAATCTTCGTTCAGTCGTAAGTTACGAGCGATAGAACGCGCGATTTGAGCGACCTCGATGCTGTGAGTCAGGCGAGTGCGAAACAAATCGCCTTCGTGGTTAACGAAGACTTGTGTTTTATATTCGAGACGTCGAAAAGCCGTGCTATGAATGATGCGATCGCGGTCTCTTTGAAATTCTGAGCGGGAGCTTGGTGCTGGTTCCGAAAACTGTCGCCCCTTAGTTTGTGCAGATTGTGCAGCGTAAGGAGCGAGTTGATGATCGGAGAACATAAAGTATCTTTCAAGCAGTGAGAATTTTACTGAATACTGGCTCGTAAAGTCGCTAGTAGCATGTCCTTTGGAACCTCGGTAATGAGGCAACTACCTAAAGGTTTGAGCAAAATAAACTTGATTTGCCCGCCTTCATTTTTCTTATCAACCTCCATTAAATCCAGCCAAACTTGTTCACCTAAATCCGGTGCGATGGTAGGCAGTCCTGCAGCCTCAACTAGTTTTGTGATGCGAGTTTTGCTGACGAAATCAATATAACCGAGCCGATATGAGAGATCTGCCGCCATCACCATACCGCAGCCAACGGCTTCACCATGTAACCAGTTTCCATAACCGAGTCCTGATTCGATGGCATGACCGAACGTATGTCCAAAATTCAAAATCGCACGCAACCCACCTTCACGCTCATCTTGTCGAACCACATTCGCTTTGATCTCACACGAACGCAACACAGCGTATGACAAGGCATCGACATCTTTCGAGCGTAATTTTTCAATATTGCGCTCTATCCAGGTAAAAAAACCTGAGTCAATAATCGTACCATGTTT